>DATCKK010000382.1:0-13247 GCA_036562325.1 Cytophagaceae bacterium
ATATGTATGAAAGACAATGATATTTTGAAGAAAATATTTCTTCTGGGAGTAGGAGCCATCAGCGAAGGCGTGAGTTCTATTAATAAAGAAAATATAGAAAAAGCCGTAAATGATTTTTTGGATAAAAATGAAAAAACTCAGGAGGAAGGAAAACGAATTGTAGATGAATTAATAAACAAATCCAAAGAGACCCGGGAAGAATTTGAAAAAAAGGTAGATGATAGTTTTAAGAAATTCTTTGAAAAAGCACATATCGCCACTACAGATGAGCTGAAAAAACTGGAAGACAGAATAAAGGCACTGGAAGACAAGCTCAAATAAAAATATTGTCCATAGATCCGTTTATATGGTAAAATGCCTGGCTTTGGGAAAAGTCAGGCACCATTTTTCCCTTGGGGTTTCTCTGTTTTATTCCAACTCTTTAATATAAGCCAATTTAGCATTTTTGTATTTTGCCTCATTGAGCATTTTCTTCATATTTTTTATCGTATTTACCGGCCCTTCGGCAACACCAAGATTAATAATCCATGCAGGCACATCTCCTCCGGGATTCAGTCTCAGAGTATAAGTTCCGTTCACCTTTCCACCAGGCAGAGGTTCAAACTCCCAGATAGCATAATAATCACGAACTCTTACTATGCCCTTATTAGATTTCATATATTCAGGTTGGCCAGTGGCTGTTATCGTAATTTTTTTGTTTTGAGGATTTTGCCTAATCACAAAATGTATAATTACATCTCTGTCCGAAACCGGCCATACAGCAGAAGTTTTCTGGTAGTGGTAATATTCAAAGTCACTTACCTTTTCAAGTTGGCGAGCTTCTTCACAACGATAAATCCATTTAGGAAAAGACTCTTTATCATTTAAAAGTGCAACAATACCCGAAAGTGAAGATTCAAAAGTCGTTATTACTTTTATTTCTTTGAAGCTAGAGCCTTCCGGCATTCTGGTATATACTTTTATGCCATCCTTATCGGTCTTCAACTGCCAATCATCTATTTTATTGCCTAATATGAATGATACAACTGCCAAAAACAGAGACCCTGACAATAAAAATTTTTTCATAATCACTATAAAATCCTAATTGAAATAAATTACCCCGCGCAAAACTTTTTAAGCCCAAAAATACTATATAATATAGTTTTTTCCGGCAAATATCGGGTAAAACTGATATATATCATTTGATGAATAACGATATGTCATTCTCACCCTTTTTCAAACCTTATACTTTTACAGAAAAAGAAAAGATATATATCCTATGAAAAATGTTGTAGAGATTCATTCAGAGCATATAGAGTTACTGTCTGACATCAGATTTTATAATAATGAAATTGATTTTCTGCTACGATTAATTAACGGAGAGTATAAATGCGCCTTTTCATCCAGAGAAAAAATAAAAGCCTTGGATGCCTATTATATCGAGTTTGAAAAGTACAAGAGTAAACTTGAGCGTCTTGGCAAAGAGATTGAAGAACATGAAAACCTGCTTAGCTGGTTCTGTAAGGAAGATTTGGTGGATGTAGAAAAGACCCACTTAAAAGATGAAAAGGAAATTTTCAATTATTATTATCAAATAATTAAAGAATTAAAAGTACTAAAAGAAAGTTTGTATAATTTTATTAGCGATTTACATAAGTCCGTTTAAGAAAAATTAAAAACCAAAATCTGAATGAAAACAATAGTTTACAGCACACAACCCTTTGACAAGGAATATTTAAATAAGTCAAACAGCGGAAAGCATGAAATACTGTTTGAAACACTTCCTCTAAATCTTAAAACAGCACAGTTAGCTAAAGGATGCAATGCTGTATGCATTTTTGTTAACGATGATGCTTCCGCAGAAGTGCTTAAGCTATTAAAAGGCCAGGGTGTGTCATACATTGTGGCTCGCTGCGCAGGAACCGATCAGATAGACCTGAAAGCAGCCCGTGAACTTGGAATAAAGGTAGCCAATGTCCCTGAGTATTCACCTTACTCCATCGCCGAACATTCTGTAGCCATGATGATGGCGCTAAACCGTAAACTGGTGTTGGCTGATAAAAAAGTAAAAGATTATGACTTCCGGCTGGATGACCTGATCGGGTTTGATATGAATGAAAAAAAGGTTGGTATAATCGGATTAGGTAAAATAGGTGGAGTAGTGGCTAAAATACTTCATGGCTTTGGATGCCGAATACTTGCTTATGATCCGGAGATCAATGATGAATATATGAAGAAATATGGCGTTCATTATTGTAGCCTGGAAGCCTTATGTGTAGAGTCGGATATAATTACCATTCATGCCCCGCTTAACGAACACACCAAATACTTGATCAATAAAAAGACGTTGGGATTAATGAAAAAAGGGGTGATGATCATTAATACCGGACGCGGAGGTATTATAAATACCAATGATTTAATTGAAGCATTAAAATCAGGCCATGTAGGCTCGGCAGGACTTGATGTATATGAAAAAGAAAAAGGATTATTCTTTTTTGACCATTCGCATGACATTCCTGAAGACGATATGTTTGCACGCCTGCTTACATTTAAAAATGTTCTTATTACCGGACACCAGGCATTTTTAACAGAAAATGCACTAACCAATATATCGGACACGGTAATAGAAAATATAGAAGCCTGGGAAAAAGGGGCAAAGCCCAAATTCGAACTTTAAATTTATGAAATATGGCAACAGAAGTTTTAGAAGCAGTAAAATGTTATCACTGCGGTTCTGAATGTGAACAGCAAGTGCTGGTATATGATGAAAAATCTTTCTGTTGCGACGGATGTAAAAGTGTTTATCAGCTATTGTCTGAAAACAATCTGTGTAATTATTATGACCTTACCAGCAACCCGGGTAAAAAAATAAGCGGACTTGGAAATCGTTTTGAATACCTGGATGATGAAGATATAAAGAATGAACTTATTGCTTTCCGAACCAGGGAGATGTCTAAGATCTCTTTTAATATTCCGGACATGCATTGCAGTTCATGCATTTATCTTCTGGAAAATCTAAGCCGGATAAACAAGGGAATAATTACCTCTACTGTGGATTTTCTGAAAAAGGAAATCCACATTACTTTTAATGAACAAATTATATCGCTCAGGGAAACCGCAGAACTTCTGGCGGGCTTAGGTTATTTACCTGAAGTAAAATTAAATAGAGCGGAAGAAGAAGTTAAAAAAAAGAAAAATAAAACGTTATTATACAAGATAGCCATTGCCGGTTTTTCTGCAGGCAATATAATGCTGTTTAGTTTTCCTGAATACCTTTCCGTATTTGATAAAGTAGATATAGAAATACAGAATTTTTTAGGCATTATTTCTCTGATATTAGCCTTACCTGTTACCTTATACTGTGCCTCCGATTACCACATATCTGCTTTTAAAGCCATTAGAAGAGGCATGTTAAATATTGATTTACCTATCTCATTTGGCATGTTAGCCAATACTACCAAAAGTGCATTTGATATACTCACCTTTACAGGGCCTGGCTATTTTGATTCCATTACCGGGCTTATATTCTTTTTATTAATAGGAAAATGGTTTCAGAATAAAACCTTCGAATCTTTATCATTTGAAAAAGACTATAAATATTATTTCCCGGTAGCAGTGACAAAAATCAAAGATGGGCAAGAAGTGTCCGTACCATTAAAAAATGTTAAAACCGGAGACACCCTGCTAATCCGAAATCAGGAATTGATACCGGCTGATGCAGTATTACTAAACGGAGTTGCAAATATAGATTATAGTTTCGTAACCGGAGAGTCGGTACCTGTAACCGGAGAGAGAGGTACTAAACTATTTGCAGGCGGAAGACAGTTGGGCCCTGCGATAGAGGTCAGTGTATTAAAAGAAGTAGCCGAGAGTTATCTGGTTCAATTATGGAACCAAGAGTTGTATGTAAAGAAAGAAAAGAATAAGATCAAACGATTTACCGACTTTATAGGCAAGTACTTCGTGTTATTAGTGCTAATAATAAGTGTGGCTACTTTTGTATATTGGATACGAATCGACACTAACCTCGCATTTAAAGCATTAACATCTGTATTGATTATTGCTTGCCCATGTACACTGGCACTTGCCATACCATTCGCATTTGGCAATGGATTAAGGACATTGGGAACTAAAGGAATGTTTCTTAAAAATGCAGAAGTGATAGGAAAGCTGGCAGATGCAGATACTATTGTTTTCGATAAAACAGGCACCATAACAGAAACCGATGCTGCTGATATACAATATGAAGGTATGGAAATGACTTCTCATGAAATAAGCCTTCTTAAAACTGCTTTAAAAAACTCTACCCACCCATTTAGTAAACTTATTTATCAATCTATACAAGGAGCTGAATACGGAAAGGTAGAGTCTTATAAAGAAATCGTATCGGCCGGATTTGAAGCAATGGTTGAAAATAACAGAATAAAAGTAGGTTCAGCAACATTTGTAACCGGCCTGCCCTCTGAAAAGAATGGATTAACCAGCCGGGTATATATTTCTGTCAATGATCAGGTCAAAGGTTATTATTCCATTAAGAATAAATATCGCGAAGGCATTACCGACATGATCCGGTCATTAGCCGGCAAATATGAATTGCATCTTATCTCCGGTGACCAGGAATCTGAGAAAGAAACACTTAATAAGTTATTTGATTCAAAAGTAAAATTAAACTTTAACCAGTCTCCAACCGACAAACTGAATTATATAAAAAGCCTTCAGGCAGAAGGTAAAAAAGTATTAATGATTGGAGATGGATTAAATGATACAGGTGCTTTAAAACAAAGCAACGTAGGAATAAGTGTAACCGATAAGGAATACAACTTTTTCCCTTCCTGCGATACTATTATTCAGGCAAAAGACCTTTATAAATTATCCAACTTGTTGAAATACTGTAAAAAATCATATTGGGTAGTAGTAGCCAGCCTGATTATCTCTTTACTGTATAATATTTTTGCTATTGGCTATGCTGTAACTGCCTTATTAACTCCACTGGTAGCAGCTATCTTGATGCCTGTTAGTTCTATAGCCGTGGTTTTATTTGTTGTTGGAGGTACTAATTACTTCAGGAACAAACTTCTGTAAAATACTGACAAATATCATTTCTGACATTATCCTTTCTCATTAACTATCACGTTATACTGTCGTTCATTTGCAGAGAGTAACAATGATAGTAAAATGACCATTTTATTATTCCTTATACCCATAAGTCTTGTAGTCGCCTTGTGTTTCCTGGGCTTTCTGCTGGTATCCATTAAGAAAGGCCAGTTTGATGATGACTATACACCATCCGTTCGGATACTCTTTGATGATGAAAAAATGACTAAAACCAATAAAAAATAATATGTTGCAAGAAGAGTTAAAAAATAAGGACAGCTTGGACGGCTATACTACTGTGTCTTACGACAATGCCATCGTGAGGAATTTTAGTATAGCGACTGTAGTCTGGGGAATAGTAGGTATGCTGGTAGGACTTACCGTTGCATGCCAGCTGGTTTGGCCTGAATTAAACCTCGGGCTGGAATTCACAACTTTTGGACGAATCAGGCCACTGCATACCAATGCGGTGATCTTTGCATTCGTTGGTAACGGAATCTTTGCCGGAGTATATTACTCACTGCAAAGGCTTTGCAAAACCCGAATGTATAGCGATGCCCTGAGCGCTATTCACTTTTGGGGATGGCAATTAATCATTGTTGCCGCTGCTATAACTCTTCCTCTGGGATACACCACCAGTAAAGAGTACGCCGAATTGGAATGGCCGATTGATATTGCCATTACTTTGATCTGGGTAGTATTCGGATGGAACATGTTTGCTACTATCCTTAAAAGAAAAGAAAAGCACCTGTATGTTGCCATATGGTTTTATATAGGAACCTTTGTAACCGTTGCTGTTCTTCACCTTGTTAACTCTTTTGAACTTCCAATATCTTTCATGAAAAGTTATTCCTGGTATGCAGGGGTACAGGACGCGCTGGTTCAGTGGTGGTACGGCCATAACGCAGTAGCGTTCTTCCTTACCACTCCTTATCTGGGAATTATGTATTACTTTGTTCCTAAAGCCGCCAATCGTCCGGTATTTTCTTACCGGTTATCAATCATACACTTCTGGGCATTAATTTTTATTTATATATGGGCCGGCCCTCACCACCTGTTATATACTTCATTGCCCGACTGGGCACAATCCCTTGGAGTTGTTTTCTCTGTGATGCTTATAGCTCCATCATGGGGTGGTATGTTGAACGGCCTGCTAACCCTAAGAGGAGCATGGGATAAAGTAAGAGAAGAACCAGTGCTTAAATTTTTTGTGGTAGCAATTACAGCCTATGGTATGGCTACTTTTGAAGGCCCGATGCTTTCTTTAAAGAATGTTAACGCAATTGCTCACTTTACAGACTGGATAGTTGCACACGTACACGTAGGAGGCTTAGGCTGGAACGGTTTCTTAACCTTTGGTATGTTGTACTGGTTGATACCAAGACTTTATAACACATCATTATTTTCCAAAAAGCTTGCAAACTTCCACTTCTGGATTGGTACACTGGGTATATTATTCTATGCACTTCCAATGTATTGGGCAGGCTTTACACAAAGCTTAATGTGGAAAGAGTTTACTGCTGACGGATTTCTGGCTTATCCAAACTTCCTGGAAACTGTAACTCAAATAAAAACCATGTATGCTCTGAGAGCATTAGGTGGTGCTTTATATCTCGCAGGGGTTATTGTAATGACTTATAACCTGATACTAACTGCCAAAGCAGGAAGCCTGGTAGCCAATGAAGATGTAAAAGTAGCAGTACCTGTAGAGCATGCTTCTCATACCGGAGAGCATTGGCACAGATGGTTAGAAAGAAAACCAACTCAAATGTTAATTGCCAGTTTGGTTGTGATACTTATCGGTGGCCTGGTTGAAATGATTCCTACATTCCTTGTGAAATCAAACGTACCGACCATTGCCTCTGTAAAACCTTATACATCTCTTGAGTTGCAGGGAAGAGACTTATACATTAAAGAAGGATGTAACAATTGTCACTCACAAATGATCCGTCCTTTCCGCTCCGAGACAGAAAGATACGGAGAGTATTCCAAAGCAGGAGAGTTCGTATATGACCATCCACACTTGTGGGGATCAAAACGAACCGGCCCTGACCTACACAGAATTGGCGGAAAGTATCCGGATTCATGGCACTACAACCACATGCTGGATCCTGAAAGTATGTCTCCGGGCTCTATCATGCCAGCCTATCCATGGATGTTCAAAAACACCATTGACACGACAAATACTGCTGCCAAAATAGCTGCCATGCGTAAGCTGGGAGTTCCATACCCTGAAGGTTATGAAGCCATCGCTAATCAAGAGTTGAAAAAACAAGCAGAGGAGATTGCAGCAAACTTAAAAGCATCAGGAATTGAAGTGAAAAGCGACAAAGAAATTATAGCGCTAATTGCTTATCTGCAACGGTTAGGAAAAGACATTAATGTAACACAGGAAGCCACCAAATAAACAAGAAACTATGTTAAAATTCATAAAAGGTCACATGGCATCGATAGGAGGGATTGAAATATACCCTCTTATCTCCTTCATCATATTCTTTGTCTTCTTTCTTCTTCTGCTTATTTATGTTATAAAGGTTGATAAGCAGTTTGTAAGTAAAATGGGAGAGTTGCCTTTGGAAAAGGATGATGATAATGAAAGATGGTTATAGAGCATTTTTATTTTAAACAAAGAATATTTATGAAATTAATCAATCATATAGCGAATAAAAAAGGGCTTCTTGTTTTAACTCTTTTTCTGATTACGTCTTCCGTTGCCAGGGCACAAGAAGCCGGTACTGCTTTAAAAATTACAAAAGAGGATGTGGTACTATGGAGCACACTATTTATTATCACTTTTGTATTAGTAGTGTTGGTATACTTTATATCTGCCGTAAATTCTATACTTGAGCTATTAAAAGGAGAGCCGGCCAGAAAAGTTGAAAAGGGATTAGGATTTAACAATGCTGTTCCTATTGAAAGAGAGTCTGAAATATTATTAGACCATAACTATGATGGCATACAGGAGCTGGATAATCAACTGCCTTCCTGGTGGGTATACATGTTTTATCTGACCATAGTGTTTTCTGTAGTCTACATGGTATATTACCACTACCTGGGTGGAGCCTTGCAAGATGCCGAGTACCAGCAGGAGATAGTAGCTGCAGAAAAACTGAAAGCTGCCGCGGCTAATGCTATCAATGAAACCAATGTAGAACGAATAACAGACGCTGCCAGACTGGAAAAAGGGAAAGCCATATATCTTCAAAACTGTGGTGCTTGCCATGGAAGAGAAGGAGAAGGTGGAGTAGGCCCTAACCTTGTCGACAAATACTGGCTTCATGGTGGTAACATCAAAGATATATTCAAAGTGATTACCAATGGTGTTCCTCAGAAAGGTATGATCTCCTGGAAATCTCAGCTAAACCCTGCCCAGATACAAGATGTAGCCAGTTATATACTTTCTATTCAAGGCACCAACCCTCCAAATGCTAAAGAACCTCAGGGAGAGTTGTACGAAGAGTAATCAACATATAAAATTTAATCTAATAGAAGGGTTATACAATGGAAGCAATAAGGGAAAACAAAGTATCAGATTTTAGAGATCATATTGCCACTGCAGATAAAGATGGCAAGAGGATCTGGGTATACCCTAAAAAACCAAAAGGCAGATTAACCAATTATAGAAACTGGGTTAGCTATGTATTTCTGATCTTGTTCTTTACAATGCCGTTTATGAAAATTAACGGCCAGCCTTTATTGCTTCTTAATTTCCCTGAAAGAAAGTTTATCTTATTCGGTGCCATTTTCTGGCCACAAGACTTCCATTTGTTCCTAATAGGAACATTGGCCTTCATGGTGTTTATTGTATTGTTTACCATCATTTACGGAAGGGTGTTTTGTGGATGGGTTTGCCCTCAGACCATATTCATGGAAATGGTTTTCCGCAAAATCGAATACTTTATTGAGGGTGATTATAAAAGCCAGATGGCTTTGAATAAAGCACCAATGAGTTGGCCCAAGTTTGCAAAGAAAGCTTCCAAACATGTTATATTCTTTACGATTTCCTTCATTATTTCCAATACCTTCTTAACCTATATCATAGGTGTTGATGAATGGTGGAAAATTGTAACGGACCCTATCGGACAACATATCGCCGGTATTGTGTCCATCACTATTTTTACCGGAGTGTTCTATTGGGTATATGCTTGGTTCAGAGAACAGGTCTGTACAGCAGTCTGCCCTTATGGACGTCTTCAGGGTGTTTTACTGGACAGAGACTCTATTGTGGTTGCTTATGATTATGTAAGAGGAGAAAGCAGAGGGAAGATCAGAAAAAATGAGAATCGCGCAGCAGCCGGTAAAGGTGATTGTATTGATTGCAATCAATGTGTTAATGTTTGCCCTACCGGTATAGATATTCGAAATGGAACACAACTGGAATGTATTAACTGCACTGCCTGTATTGATGCTTGTGATTTCATGATGGAAAAGGTAGGGTTGAAAAAAGGCCTGATTCGTTATGCTTCTGAAAATTCGATTGCCAATAAAAAACCATTTCACATTACAAGAAAAATTAAAGGTTATACTGCTGTATTAGGAATATTAGTTATGTCATTTGCCTTCCTGTTAGGAACAAGATCCGAAGTAGAAACCTCTATTCTCAGAACACCGGGAACTTTGTATCAAGAGTTGGAAAAAGGCAAGATTGGAAATCTTTATAACGTTAAAATAGTTAACAAAACTAACGAAGCGAAAGATATTACTTTAAAAATACTGGACGGACACGGGCAAATCAGAATGGTGGGTAAAGACCTTTTCCTGGAAAGTCAGTCAATAGCATCCGGCGCTTTGTTTGTAGTAATGGACAGGAATGAAATATCTGATACAAAAACCAAGGTTGTTATTGGAGTATATTCCAACGGCAAATTATTGGAAAAAGTAAATACGAATTTTATAGGGCCCATAAATTAATATAGATATGAAACTTAACTGGGGATTCGGAATAGTAATAGTATTCAGTTGCTTTGTTGTATTTATTGTCAGTCTTGTGATCAGGACTTATAGTGTGAATACAGACCTGGTGGCCGATGACTATTACGCAAAAGAAATTGCTTATCAGGACCAAATCGATAAAATGTCTGGTTATTCTAAACTAGATGGTAAAGTAATTTATGAATCAACAAGTGATGCTTTTGTAATCACTTATCCGTTTGCATCAAAACCCGTTCAGGGCAATATTACTTTTTTCAGGCCTTCTGATAAACAACAAGACCTTACTGTGAAGATTGAAACAGATAGCGAAGGCAAGCAATACCTGAAAAGGGACTTGTTTCTGAAAGGCTTGTATCGTATGCAGGTAGACTTTCAGGTAGACGGTAAAAAATATTTTGTGGAAGAAGCGGTAATAATTAACTAAATAATCAAATCAGAAAACTTCCTGATTTGAGGTTGTAATAGTTGAAACATAATTGGTGATATATGAGTTGCCATATAGAATTTAAATAGTTGCATGGATATCTTCATTCCCTTAATACTTGGTTTTATAGGCAGTTTGCATTGCCTTGGAATGTGCGGGCCAATAGCATTAGCATTACCGGTACAAAACAGATCTATGCTAGGTATTTCTGTTTCTGCCTTGTTATATAATGGAGGCAGAGTGATTTCTTACAGCCTGCTTGGATTGATAGCAGGTCTTGCAGGTTCGGTCTTTTTCTTTGTCGGTGCGGGACAATATCTGGCTATCGCTGCGGGTGTTGTTATTGTTATTACTGCCTTACTTCCTTTTGCAGGAAAAAATATTATATCGGTTATTCCATTTCTTGGAAAGCTTCATAAATACCTGGTACAAAACGTGAAACCTTATTTTTTAAAGAAAAATTATTCATCCTTATTTATTACAGGATTGGTAAACGGATTTTTGCCTTGCGGATTATTGTATTCAGCCTTGATAGGCGCGGTTGCCACCGGGTCAGTAGTTAAGGCAATGAGTTTTATGGCTTTGTTCGGACTTGCCACATTGCCTGCTATGTTTATACTTATACTTGTTAAATCTAAAGTGGCAGGAATGTTTAGAAACAAGCTGATGCGATTCGTTCCTGTTGCAGTAATGGTTGTTGGAATATTAATAATGTTAAGAGGCCTGAACCTGGGCATACCTTATGTAAGTCCTAAGTTTAATGCAGAAGCAGGCCAGAAAGTAAAGTGTCATTGATAAAATATTTACAATGACACGAGTAGCTTTTTGCTTATAAACCTGTTATTGCAACTTATCTTCATATTCTTTCTCATCAAAGCCAAGTAACAGTACCTTCCCATCTTTCTCTATCAGCGGCCTTTTAATCACACTTGTTTTTTCCTGCATAAGAGCAATTGCAGACGACTCATTAGTTATAGCATTTTTAACAGACTCGTCTAATTGTCTCCATGTGGTACCTCTCTGATTTACTAAACTTTCCCACCCTACTTGTTTGCACCACTCTTTCAGTTTACTTTCAGAAATTCCTTTACTTTTATAATCGTGGAAATCAAACGCTATATTGTTACCTTTAAGCCAGTTAAGAGATTTTTTAACAGTATCGCAGTTTTTAATTCCGTAAACAATCATAATTGAGCCAATATTAATTATTGGTCCTAAAATACATGATCTTTCTGACTTTTACTATCCGAATTTTCCTGGCACTTATTACATAATCCTCCACGTTGCCACCAGAGAAATAGCATGGAACTCAAACTTGAAATTTCCATTGAATTTATCTTTGGACAGTTCTCTGATGTGATTATAAGAGAAATGATATTTCAACCCAACACCTATATTTTCCCAGATATAGTATTCCAGATAAGGACGAACCGACCAAATTAAATACTCATAATTATTAATCGGCGAATAAGAAAATTTAACAACCCCTCTTAAATAAAGATTTTTATTAATAAAAGTCATTCCATCTAATCCTATAATCGGCACAGGCAGAAATACCGACTCTTCGTTTTGTAATGCTGATTCGTTATCTTCTTCAATCTTCAATCGATAGTAAATACCGGTACCGCCAATAATTGCCCCTATGTCAAAATGTGGCCTGGTTATCAATGAATATCGATAAGCTAATACAGAAGAAACAAGTAAAAACCTGCTGTCTACTCTGGTACCTTTTTGAAATGCTGTGTTTCCGAACTGGATTTCTCTTGCCAGAGTATTTATTTCCTTCCTTCTTATGGTATATACATCAAAAATAAACAGGAGCCTGTGGCCGAATCGTATATAAGCATTTACTCTTGGAAATATTTTTACATCTTTAAAGTCAAGGTCTTCTTCAAAGCCGATTTTACTGCCTGATAATCCATTACCAGCAGGGTTTACCTGCATGGTTCCGTCTGTAAATGCCAATGAAGCTCCTAAGTGAAAGGTTAAAAATGGAAGCCTGTATAACATTGTATCCTTTTTAACCCCTTTCAATTTATTAACTCTTTGCCTTCCCAGATCCTTTATGGTCTTGAACCCCAATGGGCCCGAATGGTTTGAAAAACAACTGGCCGATATACTGACCAATATCAGCACTATCAAACATAATTTATTTTGCATAATCCTTTTCCTTTTGATTAATGCAAAACCTGAAGGACAGTAAAAGGTTTTTTATTACTGAAAAATGATTACTAATATGGCCAATTATACTTAGGGATTAGGCCGGCCATCCATAAAACATTTCTCCTCCTCAAACTCTATTTCTATTGTTGCATGAGAAACTTCAGTGGGTTTTAAAAGTTCACGTACTTTATTTTTTATTGAAATCACCTCGGAAATATCATTAATATCCGACACCACTATATGAATGGTAAAGATTTTATTTTTTTCATCTAATGACCACAAATGGGAATGATGTATGGACCTTACCTTATCGATCGAATTAATATTGTTTTGCAACTCTGTCAGGTCAACTTCTTTGGGTGCTCCCTGTAAGAACATATACATGGTTTCTTTCAGCCGTTTAGTAACTCCAAACAATATATATCCGGTAATCGCCAGAGATAATATAGGGTCGAGAATATGAACTTCCTGAAACAAAATGATAATACTAGTGATTAATACAGCTATCCAGCCCAGTACATCTTCCATAAAATGCAATGAAAGAACCTTTTCATTCATTGAATGGCCCTTTTGTAAACGCATTGCAGCGAAACCATTTACAGCAACACCAATAAGAGCAAAGAAGAACATACCTTTGGCATCGGTAGTCTCCGGA
>DATCKK010000685.1:0-4713 GCA_036562325.1 Cytophagaceae bacterium
GTAGAAAGACGGCCGAAATCTAAGAAATCAAAAGCCTAAAAATCACTTTATACAAAAACAATCCCTTTTGGCGTTTGTATTTATCAAGTATTGGTTAATTTTGCAGATGTTAACAAAGACTGAGTAAGCTTATGAAGTTGAGAGCATTGTTATTTATTCCGCTATTTTTTGCTTTTTTTCTGCTTGGCCAGGAAGGATACAGTCAGGACTTGCCCAAGGTAAAAAAGAGAAAAGGCCAGTCTCAGCAGGACCTGGATGAGATGAATGCCAGTGTGGAGAAGCAGCGAATGACGAAAGAACAAAAACAATATCTCAAGGAGCAGAAAAAGTCGAAAAAGAAAAAGGAAAAAAACGATAAGATAACCCGAAAAAGAGCTCAAAAAATCAGCAGCAAGCGCTTAAATACTGCAAAAAAGAAAGTAGGCAAGAAAAAGAAACTTTTCCTCAAAACCCACTAACCTGTTCTATAAGAACTTTTTAGGATAGATAAACATTTTCAGTTTGCCTAAATCCCCGGAAACTTCTTTCCATGAACTGACTTCGAGTTCTATCTCTACTACGCCTGAGGTAGGAATATTTCCAATTTCTTCTTTGGTCAGATATTCAGCAAAATAGGTGAAACCCGGATTATGGCCGAACAGCATAACTTTACGATAATTATCATCCAGGTTATTTACCAGTTGGAGTAAAGTCCTTACGGAAGCCTCATAAATTTCAGGTTCAAAAACAATATGCTCGGGATTGTAGTTAAGTTGTTCTGCAAAAAACAGGGAAGTCATTTTCGCTCTTTGAGCAGGGCTTGAAATAATAATTTCAGGATTTACACCGAGCTCATTTAGCTTTTTTCCCATTTTAGGGGCATCGGAAAGGCCTCTGGCATTGAGGGTACGGTCAAAATCTTTTTGCCCTGGTACTGACCAGTCGGATTTGGCGTGCCTGACAAGGTAAAGAAGCTTATTCATAAGGAGTTAATTAAATATATCCAATATGGGAATAACCCGTATACACGTATTTGAAATGGTAAAAATAGAATTTTTCTTTTTTTCAATTATATAAAAGCGAATTTGTTTTTTTCAAAAAAAAATAGTCATATTTGGCGGTTTTCAAAAGATAATCAAGAATGTCAAAGAATTTAGTTATAGTTGAGTCTCCAGCAAAAGCGAAAACAATTGAAGGGTATTTAGGGAAGGATTTCCTAGTAAAATCCAGCTACGGACACGTACGTGACCTTCCCAAGGGAGATAGTGCCATTGATATTGAAAACGGATTTAAGCCTACTTATGAAATCTCAGATGATAAAAAAGAGATCGTAAACCAGTTAAGAAAACTGGCAAAAGAAGCGGAGATGGTTTGGTTAGCGACTGACGATGACCGCGAAGGAGAAGCCATAAGCTGGCATTTAAAAGAAGCATTAAAACTGGATGATAAAAATACACGACGAATCGTTTTTCGTGAGATTACTAAACAGGCCATTCTAAATGCCATACAATCCCCAAGGGGTATTGATATAGACCTGGTTAATGCACAACAGGCACGTAGGGTACTGGACAGGCTGGTGGGTTTTGAAATTTCACCTATTCTGTGGAAAAAGATCAAAACCGGGCTTTCTGCCGGAAGAGTTCAGTCTGTGGCAGTACGTCTGGTGGTGGAGAGAGAAAGGGAAATCGAAAAATTCGTTCCTACGTCCAGCTTTAAAGTTACCGCCTTATTTGATGTAGGAAAAGGAAAAACCATGGCCGCCGAACTGGCAGAACGCTTTCCAACAGAGGAAGCTGCGATGGCTTTTCTTGAGAAATGTAAAGGCGCTGACTTTTCCATCAAGAACCTGGAAAAAAAACCAGCAAAAAAGTCCCCTGCGGCACCATTTACTACTTCTACCCTGCAACAGGAAGCCAGCAGAAAACTTGGATTTTCAGTGGCCCAGACCATGACACTGGCCCAAAGGCTGTACGAGTCAGGAAAGATCTCTTATATGAGAACGGACTCCGTAAACCTGTCCGACTTTGCCATAGAGGCCGCTAAAGCAGAGATCACCAAAGCTTTCGGAAAAGAATTTGTAGAAGTAAGAAGATACAAAACCAAATCAGAATCGGCTCAGGAAGCGCACGAAGCAATTCGTCCTACTGACTTCTCTGCACATGAAGTGGAAGGAGACAGAAACGAACAACGACTGTACGAACTGATCTGGAAAAGAGCCATTGCCTCTCAGATGGCCGATGCTCAGATTGAGAAAACCGTTGCTACTATTGGAATTTCAACCGTACCTCAAACCCTGACCGCTACCGGTGAGGTAATAAAATTCGAAGGTTTCCTAAAAGTATATATTGAATCAACCGACGACGACGAGGCAGACGAAGAAGCCAAAGGAATGTTACCGCCACTGGAAATTGGCCAAAGCCTGACATTGGGCCATTTAAAGGCCATTGAGCGCTTTACCCGCCCTGCGGCAAGGTATACCGAAGCGAGCCTTGTGAAGAAACTGGAAGAAATGGGTATTGGAAGGCCATCTACTTACGCACCAACCATATCCACAATTCAAAAAAGAGGTTACGTAATAAAGGAAAACCGGGAAGGAAAAGAAAGGAACTACCGTGAACTGGTGCTGTCAAAAAATACCATTCAAAAGCTGGACAAAAAAGAAATAACCGGACAGGAAAAAGCCAAGCTCTTCCCTACCGATGTTGCCATGATCGTAAACGACTTTCTTGTTCAGCACTTCCCTAACATTACCGACTACTCATTTACTGCCACTGTAGAAAAAGAGTTTGACGAGATTGCCAGCGGAAAAATACAATGGGACAAAATGTTGGCTAATTTTTATGGAGCATTCCATAAAAAAGTAGAAAAAACAGAAAGCGTAGACCGGGCTTCGGTCGGTACTTCCAGAGAACTGGGAGTAGACCCGGTAACCGGTGAAAAAGTGATTGCCCGCTTAGGCCGTTTCGGCCCTATAGTGCAAATCGGTGAAGCCGATGAAGAGACTGGTAAAAAACCACGTTTTGCCAGCCTTAGAAAAGGCCAGCTGATCGAAACGCTGACACTGGAAGAAGCGATGGACTTGTTCAAACTTCCCAGAGAAACGGGAATGTTTGAAGATAAGCCAATGACAGTTGCTATCGGAAGATTTGGCCCATACATCAAACACGATAATAAGTTTTATTCCTTAGGCAAAGAGGACGATCCGCTGGAGGTTAGCGAAGCCAGATGTATTGAAATAATTCAGGCGAAGCGTAAAGCCGATGCAGAAAAACTTATTAAAGAGTTCCCTGAAAACGAAGAAGTGAAAATACTAAACGGAAGATGGGGTCCCTATATTCAGGTAGGGAAAAAGAATGTCAAAATACCTAAAGACAGAGAACCTCAAAGCCTGACTCTGGAGGAATGCCTTGCCCTGGCAGAAAACGCTCCGGAAAAGAAATCCAGATTTGCAAAGGCTAAAAAGGAAGATACGGCAGCACCTGCCGCCAAAAAAGCAGCTACTAAAAAGGCCGCAGCTAAGAAGAAGGCTACCGCTAAAAAGGCCACAGCTAAAAAAGCTGCCAAAAAGAAGTAACATCATAAATAGTAAAAGTTCTGGAATACTAATAAAAACAGGTTATATAAAGCCACGTGAAAATGTGGCTTTATATAATACTTGTCCTAATTTTGCCATAGAACATTTTCACCCTTTCCGTTTATTAAAACTATCATCCTGTTAACTTCCAACTATGAAAAAAATAGTCGTATTAACCGGTGCCGGCATTAGTGCCGAAAGTGGCTTAAAAACATTTCGCGACTCCAACGGTTTATGGGAAGGTTATGATATTATGGAAGTAGCCAGCCCAGAAGGATGGCGAAAAAATCCCAAATTGGTATTGGACTTCTACAACATGCGCCGCAAAGCAGCATTGGAGGCTCGACCCAATGAAGGACATAAAGCACTCGCCCGGCTGGAAGAAAAATTTGATGTCACCATCGTAACTCAAAATGTGGATAATCTTCATGAAAAAGCAGGCTCTACCAAAGTGCTGCATTTGCATGGAGAACTATTTAAAAGCCGAAGTACTTTAAACCCTAAGTTGGTTTACGATATAGAAGGCTGGCAATTAAACATTGGGGACAAATGTGAACGTGGTTCGCAACTGCGCCCGGATATTGTTTGGTTTGGAGAAGCGGTTCCACGAATGGACGATGCAGTAGCTTATGCCATGGAAGCAGATATCTTCATCATTGTTGGTACTTCATTGCAGGTTTATCCTGCTGCCGGGTTGATCGACTTTGTTAAAAGAGATATACCCAAGTATCTTATAGACCCTAAAATACCGGCAATGAGCAAATATCCGAACATGGAATTTATTGAAGCAACTGCTACCCAGGGCGTGCCTCCCCTTGTTGACAAACTTTTACAAACAGCTTAATAAATGTATTAAATATGAAACCTCCGATTTGCGCCATTTGTGGTAAACAATTCAGCTCCGACCAGGGAGGGTTAGTAGCTTTTAAACCAACAGCAGAAGAAATGGAGTATAACAAGGCTCTTGAACAAAAGGGAATGGTAGGCCACCCTGCTAATATGGAATGGTTTTGCGAAGAGCATCTTCCGGCAGCACAAAACCTTGCACATTTGTCAAAAGGCGAAGCCATACGAAAATTAGCTACCTGGTAAGATTAGCTCTTAAAAAAACATTGATTCCAGCACATCTCCAACAAAGTATGCCAATGTTGCCGCTATAC
>DATCKK010000426.1:0-10012 GCA_036562325.1 Cytophagaceae bacterium
ATCCTCAGGAATATATTATTGGAGGCATTACCGTTTCCGGAATTCAATACCTCGACCCACAAGCATTAATCGCTATTACAGACTTAAAAGTTGGTGATAAAATCACAATTCCGGGAGATGAGCTAAGCAACGCTATCAAAAAACTATATGAGCAAGGCCTGGTAGGAGATGCAGAAATAACTATCACCAAAGTAGAAGGCAACAAAATATATCTTGATTTTTATCTAAGAGAAAGGCCCCGGCTCTCAAAAATAATCTTCACCGGAGTGAAAAAATCTGAAGAAGAAGATCTGCAAAATAAGATTGAACTTTCAAGAGGTAAAATTGTAAATGACGCATTAATCAAAAATGCTCAGAAAAAAATAAAAGATTATTTTAATGAAAAAGGCTTCTTCAACACTGAAGTAAAAGTAACCCAAATTAAAGATACCCTCCTGCCCAATAGCGTTATATTAAAATTTGCAGTTAACAAAAAAGACAAAGTACGAATCAATGAAATCATATTCCACGGGAACCAGGCTTTGTCTGAAAAACAACTTGAAAAAAGGATGAAGAAGACGAAAGAGAAATCTTTCTACAAAATCTTTACCTCTTCCAAGTTTATAAAAACAGAGTATGAACAAGACCTCTCCAATATCATTGACTACTACAACTCAAAAGGATACAGAGATGCTAAGATTCTATCTGACACTATTTACGCTGTAGAAGATGATAGAATCAACATAGAAATAACTATAGACGAAGGCAACAGATATTATTTCCGGGAAATCACCTGGAAGGGCAACTACATATATGATGACAAATTTTTATCTAAAATACTAGACATTAAAAAAGGCGATGTTTACAACATGCAAACATTGCAGAGCAGATTAAATTTTAATCCAAATGGATTAGATATCAGCTCTCTTTACCTGGATGACGGATATCTCTTTTTTAATGTAGAACCGGTAGAAACACTTGTTGAAGGAGATTCTATTGACATAGAGATCCGGATCTACGAAGGACAACAGGCAACTATAAATGAAGTAATCGTTAGTGGAAATACTAAAACCCACGACCATGTTATTCTCCGTGAGTTACGAACCGTTCCGGGCGAAAAGTTCAGCAGAAGTGATCTGATACGATCTCAAAGAGAGTTAGCGCAATTGGGTTATTTTGACCCTGAACAAATAGGTATTAGCCCTATCCCGGATCCTGCAACTGGTACGGTAGATATTCATTACACCGTAGTAGAAAAACCAAGTGACCAGATCGAACTCTCAGGTGGTTGGGGAGGCGTTCAAGGACTTCGCTTTGTCGGTACCCTGGGTTTGGTATTTAATAACTTTTCATTAAGAAATGTGCCAGAATTTAAAACCTGGAGCCCTCTTCCTTCCGGAGACGGCCAAAGGTTAGCCCTAAGATTTCAGGCAAACGGCCGTGTGTTCCAGACTTATTCATTATCATTTACTGAACCATGGCTGGGAGGCAGAAGGCCGAATTCATTTACATTCAGCCTAACCCGATCCAATCAAAATATATTCAGGTCAGGAGATATTAATAAAAGAACTGGACATTTAACTGTTCAGGGAGCAACCATCAGCCTTGGCCGACGATTAAAATGGCCGGATGATTTCTTTTCTATGAGCAACTCCCTTTCATTCATGAATTACGACCTTGAAAACTATGAGTTTGGAGGTATTCAGGGATTTAATACTGGTCACGCTAATAACATAAACTTAGGAACTACCATTGCAAGAAATAACCTTGATGATTTTACCTATCCAAAAAGAGGATCCAGCATAGCGTTATCAGTTAGTGCCACACCACCTTATTCGTTATTCCGAAATCTTGATTACTCCGATCCAAATCTGACACCGCAGGAAAGATTTAAATGGATCGAATACCACAAATGGATGTTTGACAACTCGTGGTTCACTACTTTGGCAAAAGGACAAGGGAAAACGGGACGTTCTCTCGTTTTAAATGTAAGGACCCACTTTGGTTTTATAGGATCTTATAACAGCAAAGCAGGCATAGGGCCATTTGAAAGATTCATTCTTGGAGGAGGTGGATTATCTGGATTTAACTTCCTTTTAGGTTCAGAAATTATTGGTTTGAGAGGATATCCGGACAACCAAATAATTCCGATTAAAGATGGAGTTAGGCAAACACAGGGAGGAACTATCTATGACAAATTTGTGGCTGAACTGCGTTACCCACTAAGTACCAGCCCTGCATTCTCCATATTTATACTCGGATTTGCAGAAGGAGGAAACACCTGGGACAATTTTTCACAGTTTAACCCGTTTCAAATTAAGCGCTCTGCCGGAGTTGGAACAAGGATATTTATGCCCGCATTTGGGATGATTGGTATTGACTGGGGTTATGGCTTCGACAAATTGCCTGGCAGCACCCAGAAACACGGTCCGCAGGTCACCTTTACAATTGGTCAACAGTTACGTTAATACTAGCACAATGAAGCAAATTGTTTTTATTATTCTGTTTTTAACTACTTTTACTGTATCTTTTGGCCAGAAATTTGGATACATAGATTCAGAATATATTTTGAGCAAAATGCCTGAGTACAAAAAAGCTCAGTCCGAACTGGAAAAACTGTCTCAACAATGGCAAAAAGAGATGGAAGACATGAAAGCTCAAATAGAAAAACTTCAGTCAGAATATAAAGCAGAAGAAGTTTTATTGACTGAAGAAATGAAAAAAGAAAGACAGGATACTATATTTGCTCGTGAAAAAGCTCTTAGAGACTACCAGAAAAAAATGTTCGGGTTTGAAGGAATGCTTTTTCTAAAAAGACAAGAGTTAATGAAGCCTGTACAGGATAAGGTTTTTGGAGCGGTTGAAAAAGTTTCCAAAGCCAAAAACATTCAGATCATGTTCGACAAAGCCGGTGAGCTGATAATGGTTTATACCAATCCCATTCATGACTATACGGATTATGTACTGGAAGAATTAGGGCTTGGCGATAAAAAGGATATGGTCGATAGCGAAAAGTGACGATAAATTAAATTTGACAACTACATAATATAATTTAAGAGACATGAATAAAAAGTTAATTATTGCTGTTCTTTTTACAATTTTTTCAGCAAATGTATACGCGCAAAATACAGGATTCAAACTTGGTTATACGAACCTGGACTATATACTTTCTTTATTGCCAGAAGCTAAGCAAATTGAATCAAACCTTAAGTCATACGAATCTCAACTTCAAAAACAGCTTGAGAGTAAGGTTACAGAGTACGAGAAAAAACTACAAGAATACCAGAAAGGTCTTCAGTCTGGATTAATGACTGATCTTGTAAAAGAAGACAAAGAGAAAGAACTCATTGGAATGCAAAACTCCATTAAAGAGTTCGAAGAAAAAGCACAGGCAGATATGCAGAAAAAACAAATTGCATTATTAGAACCTGTGTTAGATAAGATCCAAAAAGCCATAGATAAAGTAGCAGAGGAAAATAATTACGACTATATCTTCAGTACTCATGCCGACTTCGGTGGTTCTGCGATCATTCTTTATGCAAAAAATAAAGACAATGATGTTTCAAACCTTGTTTTGAAAGAACTTGGGGTTACTCCTCCGACAAAAGACTCAGCCTCTTCTACGTCGGGTTCAACAGGAACTACAAATACTAATACAGACACCAACTCTGGTGCTCCAGTTAAGAAAAAACAATAACATTTGTTAGTATTATATTAAGCCCCGTTCAGGGGCTTTTTGTTTTTATATGAAATCCATCATTCCACCTTCGTTAATAGCAGGAGATAAAGTGGCTTTAATTGCTCCTGCAAAGAAATTTGAAAGAAATGAAATTTCAGATGGGATCAAAACCCTTCAATCATGGGGTTTAGAGGTAGTTGAAGGGAAAAATATATACAAGGGCTATCATCAGTTTTCTGCCAATGACGATGAACGACTGGAAGATCTTCAAAACGCTCTGGACGATCCTTCTATCAAAGCCATTTTTGCTGTCAGGGGTGGGTATGGCACTTCTAGGATTATTGACAAGTTAAGTTTTAAAAAATTCAAAGAGCAGCCAAAGTGGATAATCGGTTATAGTGACATAACCGTGCTGCACACTCATTTGAATCGAAGAAAGTATGCAACTCTCCATTCAATAATGCCATTAACTTTTGGTCAAAAAGACAGCAAAGAGTCTGTCAATCTTTTGAAAAAAGTACTCTTTGGGGAAAACCTGGAATATAAGTTAAATAATCATCCATTAAATAGAGAGGGAAAAACCAAAGGTGAAATAGTAGGTGGAAATCTGTCAATTTTAAACACAGTCATAGGAACCCGATCAGAAATTAAGACCAAAGGAAAAATTCTTTTCCTGGAAGACATAGGAGAATATCTATATCATCTCGACCGAATGATGGTTCATCTGAAAAGATCCGGAAAATTGGAAAAACTTTCGGGGTTAATAGTCGGACACTTTACAGATATTAAAGATGGAAGCGAGCCTTTTGGAAAAAGTGCTTATGAAATTATACAGGATGCTGTAGAAGAATATGACTATCCTGTTTGTTTCGGATTTCCGGCGGGGCATGAACCAGTCAATCATCCTTTGATATTTGGTCAAAAAGCAAAATTAATAGTAAGTAAGAAAGAAGTATCTCTTACTTACTATTGATTCTTTTCGTTGTATAAGACAGCTATCAGAGTATGCCCCACAGCCTTTAAAGTAGATTTATCAATAACATCCATGTTATCATCATGGGTATGCCAATAACTTCCAAAATAGTTATTATCGGACATATCATACTCAATTATATCTATCATAGGGATTTTGGCAATCCGGTTAACATATAAATGATCATCAATAATATCCGGACTGTGTTCGTAGATAAAATGTTTGGAGTATCCCAATGAATTAGCTATCCCCCATACTTTGTTAACCACTGATGGCGCATAGTACCTGCTCGTACCTTCCATGGCAAACTTCGCATTTTTTGCACCAACCATATCCAGTAATATACCATAGTATGCGGCATAGTTAGATTTATGTTTGTTTTTGGACCAATATTGAGAACCCAGGCACCAGGTATCTGCACCTCCCTCACCTTCATAATCGCTAGGCCTTCCATAGTCTTCCCCATCAAATAATATAAAATCTATTCCAAATGGGAGATCCTTGTGATGATCTTTCAAAACTCTGGCAAGTTCAAGAATTACTCCTACCCCACTTCCACCATCATTAGCACCATCAATTGGTTTATTTTTATTTATCGTATCCTGGTCTGCAAATGGCCTCGTATCCCAATGGGCAGCTATAATAATTCTTTTACTCGCGTCCGGGTTAAACTCGGCAATTATATTTCTAAGATTTAAATTGTTTCCGTTGAAGGCTCGCGCCTGAAACTCCTGCTCATACACTTTAGCTCCGGCCTGATTTAATTTAGCCACCAGATAGTCCCCACACTTTCTATGTGCCGGAGTATTGGGTACTCTGGGGCCAAATCGAACCTGTGCAGCCACATATTCATAAGCAGAATCAGCATTAAACACCGGTAGATTCACATTTACAACAGGTTTTTCTGTAGTGGTAGTCGTTTCTTTTTTTTTCTCTTCTTTACAAGAGAAAAAAAGAAACAACATTGAAAGGAATAGTAATCCCCACTGACTATTATTAATATTATTCTTCATAAGCCCAATCTATTCCTGTTTTCATGTCCTTTAATACAATCCCTTCCTGTTTAAATATTGCCCTGATCTGATCCACTTTATCATACTCCTTCTTCTCTTTAGCCTCTTTATAGAATTGAAGTAAAGAATCAATCAGATGATCAGTATCTATCAGCTTTTCTTCTTTTAGGCCTAGTACGTCTTCCACAAGTGTAAGGAAGGTCTTTTTCATCGAATCAAAAGTCTCGGCAGTCAGCAGGTTTATATCGATCTGCTTAGTATAAAATGAGTTTACTTTCTTGAGCAAGTTGAATAAAGCTGCTATAGTTATAGCCGTGTTTAAATCATCATTCATTCCATCCCAGCAAGCATCGGATAACTTCTTTATTTCCTCATTCAATTTAGGATCTTTTTCCCCTGACTCCACCGGAGTATCCATCTTCTTCAAAATTCTAACCCCATTAATAAGCTTCTTATAACCTTTATTAGCGGCAATTAATGCTTCATTACTAAAATCCAGCGTACTTCTATAATGCGCCTGAAGAATGAAAAAACGAATGGTCATGGGTGAATACGCCTTTTCAAGTAATTTGTGATTACCGGAAAAGAGCTCATCCAAAGTAATAAAGTTACCTAACGACTTACCCATCTTCTGGCCATTAATAGTGATCATATTGTTATGAAGCCAGTATTTAGCGGGCTGTACTTCGTTGCTTACCTTCGCCTGCGCAATTTCACATTCGTGGTGAGGAAACATAAGATCCATGCCTCCCCCGTGAATATCAAACTGCTTACCCAGGTATTTGGTACTCATGGCCGAACATTCAAGGTGCCAGCCGGGGAATCCATCGCTCCAGGGGGATTTCCATCGCATAATATGCTCAGGTGCTGCCTTTTTCCATAAGGCAAAATCCAATGGGCTTCTCTTTTCCTGCTGCCCTTCAAGTTCGCGGGTATTGGAAATTAAATCCTCAATAATCCTTCCTGACAACTGGCCATAGTTATTCCCCCTGGCATATTTTTCAACATCAAAATATACTGAACCATTTACCTCATATGCCAAGCCATGTTTTAAAATTTCTTCAATCATTTCTATCTGCTCGGGAATATGGCCGGAAGCATGGGGCTCAATGCTTGGGGGCAGCACATTTAGTTTTTCCATTGCCTGATGGTATCTGGAGGTATAATACTGAACCACCTCCATTGGCTCCAACCTCTCGAGCCTGGCTTTCTTGGCAATTTTATCCTCTCCCTCATCGGCATCCTGCTCCAGATGCCCAACGTCGGTTATATTCCTTACATATCTAACTTTATATCCCAGGGTTTGCAGGTATCTGTAAAGCACATCAAAAGTAATGGCGGCTCTGGCATGGCCAAGATGCGGATCTCCGTATACAGTAGGGCCACACACATACATTCCTACATAAGGCGGAGTTATAGGTTCAAATGCTTCCTTTTTGCGTGAAAAAGTATTATAAACTTTAAATTCTTTACTCATTTGGCAAATTTACTAAAATAGTAATATCCTAATTCAATTCTTTCAAAGAATACACTCCTAATAAAGGATAGTGGTCAGAATATTTTATATGGTTCATAGTTTGAAAGGACTTGATTTCCAACTGCGGGCCATAAAAATGATTATCTATTCTCAAAAACGGTATTCCGCCATTAAAGGTAAATCCAAACCCTAAACCTTTTTCTTCAAAACTATTATATAATATTTTTCTAAACTCTTCATATATGTAACCATATGGAATTTCATTCAGATCCCCACATAAAATAACCGGATATGGGGAGGATTTTACATGATCCAATAATGTCTTCACCTGTTCTGACCTGACCTCAGAAGCAATAGCATATCTTTTTAAACTTCTAATAAACTTATTCTTAAACTCAGTTTCGTTTTCAAACAAATTTTCCTCTATAATATTTGACTGCAAGTGAAAATTATAGATCCTGATAGTGTCTTTTTTATATAAGATATCAGCATATATCACCTGATTATTAGACTTTCGCCTAAACCTGATTATTCCTTTATCAATAATAGGGAACTTACTAAAAATGACCATACCGAATTTATGGACTTTTTGATTTACCAGAAAAGGCTCAAAATGTACATAAGGCGTTTGCTGTTTTAGGCACCTGAGGCTATTATATACCGAAGAGGTGTCTGTATAAAACTCCTGCAAACATTTAATATCTGCCGGGTGATTTTCAAGCCAGGAAAGTTGCTCTTTGGAATTCTGCGCCCCTTCTGTTTGAAGATGTGGATATACATTAAACACTCTCACATTATAACTAAGAACAGACAGCCCTTCCCCTTTCGATTCATTTCTGTCCAATGAAACAGTTCTGTTTAAGTATTTACTACCCAATACCAATACTATTCCGGACAGGATGACTTTCAGGTTAAACTGTATACCATATATGATTACAAATGCTATATTCAAAATCAGAAATAAAGGGATAAGGATAGGTAAAACTGCAAAAGCCCAATGATTTTCAGGGCCATATTGAGGAACTTCGTATAACAATACAGTTAGAACAGCAATAACAACATTTGTAATAAACAGGGAACCAATTTTCACAAAACAGCATTTATATCATTGAAATATTTATATAATAACAAATATAATCCAAGTAAATAATTGTAATAATATTATTTACGGAACATTTGTTTGAAAAAATATTTTAATTTAACTTTGCCGTGTAAAAGATTTTAAGATGATATGAAGAGGGGACTTTGTCCCCTCTTTTGTTTGTCAAATTTGAGGAATGGATCTAAAAGAACAGATCGCAGCTATTGTAGAATCAGCTCTGGAAAGTAAAGAACACTTCATAGTTGACATACATATTTCAGGGTCACCTGTAATGAGGAAAGTCACGGTTGTCCTGGATGGGGATAGCGGAATCAGCGTAGAAGATTGCGCAAAAATCAGTCGGGTTCTGGGGAATACAATCGAGGAAAGGGATTTAATACCAACTGCCTACCTTTTAGAAGTAACTTCGCCAGGATTGGATGAGCCGCTTAAACTAAAAAGACAATATCAGAAAAATGTAGGGAGAAAACTCAGCATAACCCTGAAAAATGAAAGTGTTATGACCGGCAAACTGGAAGAGGTCAGGGAGGAAAGTATCCTAATACAGGCAGAAAAAAAGGAAAAAAAGAAAGTAATAGCTACGCCTGTAGAAGTTCCTTTTAATGATATAAAAAAGTCTAATGTGTTAGTTTCATTTAAATAAGAAATGGAAAGTTCAATTTTAATCGAGTCATTTGCAGAATTTGCAAAATTCAAAAATATAGATCGTCCAACAATGATGAGGATACTGGAAGACGTATTCCGTACCATGATCCGAAAGAAGTTTGTGACTGATGAAAACTTTGATGTTATTATCAATGTTGACAAGGGAGACCTGGAGATCTGGCGAATCAGAGAAATCGTGGACGATGAATTTGCAGAAGACAGCTTTGACTTCGATGAAAACAAACACATCTCACTTACAGATGCCCGAAAAATTCAGGAAGACTTTGAAGTAGGAGAAGAAGTTGCCGAAGAAGTAAAGCTGGCGGATTTCGGACGAAGGCTGGTAATGACTGCCAGACAAACCTTAATTCAAAAAGTAAAGGATCTTGAAAAAGACCTCCTATTCCAAAAATACAAAGAATTGGTTGGTGAAATTATCACCGGAGAAGTTTACCAGATTTTAAATAAAGAAATACTTCTTATAGATGCCGAAGGCAACGAACTGATTCTTCCAAGATCAGAACAAATTCCAAAAGATCGTTTCAGAAAGGGAGACAATGTAAGAGCCATCGTACACCGGGTTGAAATGCACAATGGGAACCCAAGAATAATACTTTCCAGAACTTCTCCAGTATTCCTTGAGCGATTATTCGAAAATGAAGTTCCTGAAGTATACGACGGCCTGATTTCAATAAAGAGAGTGGTTCGCGAACCAGGAGAAAGAGCCAAAGTGGCAGTTGAGTCATTTGATGACAGAGTAGACCCTGTAGGTGCATGCGTGGGGATGAAAGGGTCAAGAATACACAGCATTGTCCGAGAGTTGGAAAACGAAAATATTGACGTAATCAACTATACAGACAATCTGGAGTTATACATACAGAGAGCTCTGAGCCCTGCTAAGATATCAAGTATAAAAATAGATAATGAAGAAGGCCGGGTTTCTGTTTTCTTAAAACCAGACCAGGTTTCATTAGCTATCGGTAAAGGTGGCCAAAACATTAAACTTGCCAGCAAACTGGTAGGAATGGAGATAGACGTATTCAGAGAACTTGCCGACTCAGAGGAAGAAGATGTTGATCTTACAGAGTTCAGCGACGAAATCGAAGAGTGGATCATTGATGAATTAAAGCGTGTAGGTCTGGAC
>DATCKK010000442.1:0-3123 GCA_036562325.1 Cytophagaceae bacterium
ATATTCTACCGTCCACTCACCTGCAAGGTTGCTCACCTGTGCTTCATTGGCATTATTTACGTTTTGGAAATTACCGTCTCTGGTGATGCGCAATCTTCCATCCAATAAAGTATAAGATAACCGAAGCTGAAAGTTGTTCAGGATATCTTTGTCCATGGAGTTTAGGTCTATATCGATTTGAAGATTGTCATCTACCTGGGAAAGCCAGCTACTAAGCTGGTTGGACAGAAGTTCACTCAGGTTATTAGTGCTGCTGTTGGAGCTTATTCCGGAGAAAGAGTTTTCTCTGGATAAACTTCCTAAAACCATTAAACTAAAGACCTGCCGGTTTAGCTCTTGTTCATTATTTTGAATTTTAGATTCAAATTCAGCCACATAAGTTCCAAGGTCACCATATCTTAGAATGTCTATGTCAAGGCTTATTTCAGGAGATAATAAATTACCTTCAACGTCCAATACTACATTTACCGGATATTTCTTTTGATTAGCAGGCTTACTGGCTTCTATAGAATCCAATAGTGGCCTTAAAGAAACATCCAGTTTGTGAATTGCTTTAATATCAAGTATACCTTCATAAGGGTCCCCCATCCAGCTTATAGTACTGTTAGGTTCGATTTTGAATGCTTTGTTCACTATTCCTGCAAGTGTGAAGTTATAAGCTCCTTCAGTAATAGTATAGTTTCCATACATATTAAAATCACCCCTTGTATCTATCTTTAACTTAAGGTTGCCTTTTCCATAACCACGAATGATATCACCGGCTTTCTTGTCAAAAATAATTTCACAGTAAGCGTCAGGAGTAATTTCAAGGTTGAAGTCCATGCTTATGCCAGACAGGTCGATATGATCTTTATGGGCTTCTTTGTCTTTTTCTTTGGCATCCTTAAATGAAGTAAACCGGATATAATTTTGTTGTTCTATTTCAGAATAGCTGTTAAGTGGAATAAATATTTTAGTGCCTTTTTCAGAAATTGCATTGGCTTTTATTTCCAAGTTGGTGAAAGCGCCTAACATTTCTACATCGCCGGAAACCATTGCTTTTCCATAAAAGAGGTTGTTGTCTTTTTCAGTAGTATTTAAGACCTGAAAGTTGTTCATATAGCCTTTGATTGATACCATGAAATCCCTGAAGTTGTCATGGTAAATACCACCATCTATAATGGCCTGGTTGCCATCAGCGTCTTTTAATAATAGTTTTTTAAAACCTATCAGGTTATCGTCAAGGTATATGTAATCGTTAAAGGTATATGTTGTCCCAAGGTAATCTACTTTGAATTTACCGTCGTTCACATCTCCTCTGCCTTTTAGCTTAAGGTTTCTGATGCTTCCCTGTATGTCAAATACTCCTGTTACATTACCAGACAGGTCAGACATTACTCCTTTTAGCAATGGGCTTAAAATACTTAAATCTGCATTGTCAAGAGTAGCAATAAAATTTACTTCTTCCTTGGTCTCATTCAGCCCTGGTTTTAAGTAGCCTTTAAGATCAATTATTTTGTCATTTTCTCTTACCACACCCACTTTTATGTCTAGTTGCTTTTTCCCGCCGTCCCACCTGGAGAGCCCGTCTACATTGCCAATAAGGAAATCGTCTACATGTAGGTTTAATAAATTTATATTTCCATTTATGTCCAGGTTTTCGAAAATGTCTTTGATAACGATGTTCCCTGTCAGGCTACCTTTGATATTAGCACTTTCTTCAATTAATGGATTCAGGTTTTCTATCTGGAAATTTTTAATGTCCAGGTAACTCTCTTTGTCGTCAGTTTTGGAAATAGGCCCTTTGAAAGTGATAGTCTGATTATTATTGGAAACCTCCAGTAGTTTTACCAGTATTTCGTTGGGTAAGAATTGGATAGTACTGCTTTCCGTTATTCGCCACTTTTTATTTAACAGGTTTAGATAAGAGTCCTGGAGCTGCAGTGTTTTATGATCTTCCTGAAGGCTGAGTGTTCCTTTGAGATAAGCTTTATTATTACTTCTTTTTTGATCTACTGAGGTATTGAACTTAACAGAATCCATATCCCATACTCCGTCGAAAACGAAGTTTTCGGTTTCAGTAAATCCATATATGTGTTGTCCTTTGGAACGGACATATGCCATGGCCAATACATCTGAGCTGTCTGTGATTTTGGACGTAGCCAGTTCTATATTGGTTTTGTAAAATACATTTTCTTTATAATAAAAAGTGTCAATGTAGGTGTTAAGATTGAGCGTAGAAGTATGGCCGGAAGTGAAGTTTCCTGTAATAATGGTGCCTGGCGAAAAATACAAGCCGGGGACGTAAATAGCTAAAATAGCATTCAGGTCTATAATGTTAATGGAAAAGTCAGTATGGTATTTTTCTTTAGTGGTCTTTGGTTTTTGGGCATAATAGGCTTCGACCTGAGTTTTGTTTTCAGTAATAGCTAGTTTGTATTCTTTGTATAGGTTTTGAAGATCCAGGCCAAGAGTTGACAAGTCGAAGTTGCCATGTGAATTTACTGTAAGCAGGTCGGAGTTAATAGTAAAGGTTCTTTGTCCATCAATCTTGTTGGTGAAGGCAATTAATGAGTCCAGAAATATTTCTTTATGATCTTTATAAAGTAAATAAGTATTGGCAAATGTGATATCTCCGACGATATCGTCCATGGTAAGCCCTCTGAAATTAAGGTTTACATCTGTTTTTATCAGTGTTTCAACATCTGATAAGTGCAATGGCTTAAGATTGAATTTTTCAATATGAGAATTGATATTAAAGATATTTCGGCCGGGCCTTAAATCTACGTTGCCCTTCGCATAAAAAGTGAGGTTGGTATCTCTGACGCTGATTTCACCAATGAAATGCTCATCACTAAGTTGTGCATTGGTTATTATGTTTTTGTAATTATAGTTTTTATAGCCTATCTCTTTAATTTCTGCATCCAGTTTCAATTCTGCTTCTTCCAGGCTGAATCCTTTACCCTCTATGTTGCCATCCATTTCTATCGTTTTAACTTCCGGCCTGTCTATTAACTGTCCCAGGTTAAAGTTATAAGTGGTGAGATGGCCTTTATAATAAGACTTTGGAGAGAGAGAGTCGTTGATCTTAAGATTTATATCCGTATCAAGTTTACCAAGATTTGTTGATAATGATCCATCGGC
>DATCKK010000443.1:0-2665 GCA_036562325.1 Cytophagaceae bacterium
GCCCCTAACGTTCTCAACAAGACAGCTTCTTTAATCCTTTGATATTTACTGGTAGCTACTGCACCTATTAGTACTATGATTCCCGTAACGATACTAAAGAATGCCATGAAGCTGATCACATTAGAAATTTTGTTTACAATATCACCAACCAATGACAATACTTGCCTTAAGTCAATAATGGTAACATTGGGAAACTTATCGATAAGTACTTGTTGTAGTTTGGCAGATGCGATGTTGTCCGGAACTTTGGTGGTTACTACATGAAACTGAGGCGCATTTTCCAATATTCCTTTGGGAAAAACTACCAGGAAATTGGTTTGCAGTCTTCGCCAGTCTACTTCACGAATGCTGCCTACCTTTGTTTTCATTATCACTCCCTGGACATTAAATTCCAATTCATCACCGATAGATACCTTCATATCTTCTGCCAGGCCTTTGTCAATAGATATTTCAACAACGCCTTTGGACGGGTCTGCATGGCCGGTCCATTTACCATGTATAACAGTTTCTGCATCCGTTAATGTATCTCGAAAGGTTACTCTGTATTCCCTGTTAAGTACCCAATCTCTGATTCTTGTAATGGTATCTGCCCGCCATTTTTCCGTTTCCTTTCCCTTCAGGCTGTGGAGTCGCATGGTAACAATAGGGACTTCCTGTAATACCGGATAATTCATGTTATGAAGTTCATTCTTTAACCGGCTTAACTGTTCCGACTGAATATCATACACGATCATATTGGGATCGTTATAACCGGATTCAATACCAACTTTATTCAGCAATATATCTTTGGTCATATATAGGGTGGAAATCAAAAAACTTCCAATCCCAATAGATACAATCAGTATTAGCGTTTGATTATTAGGCCTGTATAAGTTAAGTAAGCTTTGCCTTATGGAAAAGTTCAATGAATGTGGAAAGAATCTTTTCACCAGATACATAAGAAGTATTCCTATTCCCGTAAGGAATGCAAAGACAATGATAATGCCTGCTGTGAACAAGCCTGCATATTTGATATCATTGAGTTGCCAGTAACTGAATAAGAATATCGACAGCAGAATTATAAAAGAAATAATCCATTTTCGCTTATTGGAAATGCCTGAAGTATTATCTTCTGAAACTCTCAATACGGCAAGTGGTGATACATTCCAGATATTCATTAACGGAAGTAATGCGAATAGTACTGACATCAGCAGTCCCAGCAAAATACCCATTGCTATGATAGAAATTGAAAAAGAGAGTTGTATTTCTATCGGAATAAAATCCTGAACCAAGAGAGGGAATACTTTTTGCAATCCCATTCCCAATCCTGTACCTATAATGGATCCTGCTAATCCTATTCCGGCAATCTGAAGTAAATAAATTAGAAATGCCTGCATACGTGTTGCCCCTAAGGATTGCAATATGGCAACATTGTTTAATTTTTCCCTGATGTATAAGTTAATAGAACTTGCAACACCTATACAACCCAAAAGCAATGCGGTAAAAGCAACAATGTTTAAAAATTTGGCAAAGTTATCATAACTTCTGGTCATTCGTTTGCCCGCAGAGGCATGCGTAGTAATGCTTGCATTTTCATTTTCCAGAATGGGGTCCAGTAATTTATCTATCCGTTCTACATTAACCTCCGAATCTGTTTTAAAATAATATTCATATTCGATCCGGCTTCCTTTTTGCAACAGTCCTGTTTCGGCAAGTTTACTATAGGGGATAAAGACAGGAGGAGCTATAGAGGCTGAAACACCGGTAGCTCCCGGAGCTTTGGTAATAATGCCTGCAATGACAAAGGTTACTTTGCCCACTTTTATACTGTCACCGGCTTGCAAACTATATTGAAGCATTAACGTCTCATCAATCAATACTTTTCCTTCTTTCTGATAGGTATACTTTGCCGAAGCAGGGACACTGATAAATTCTCCATAAAAAGGAAATGCGCCTTCTATCGCTTTAATGTTTACCATTCTGGTATTTCCTGAAGAAGGGAAGGTGACCATGGAAGAAAACTTAACAGCAATAGCTTTTTCTCCGGGAAGCGAGTCTATAATGGCTTTCACTTTACCGCTGGCCGGTTCTCTTGTATCTATTACAAAGTCGGCGCCTAACAAACCTTTGGATTGGGAACGTATATTTTCCTTCAGGCTAAAGCCAAATAGTTGAATGGCAACGACGGCAGCAATACCCAATACAATAGAACTGATAAACAGAAAGAGTTTTTTTCTGCTGGCATAGCCATCTCTCCAGGCCATACGAAAGTACCAGTTTAGTTGCTTTAGCAGAGATGTGTTTGATGAACTCATGGTTTGGTTAGTATTGGTTTACCTGTTTACCACCTCTCATCCGAAGTATGGTCTGTGTTTTTTTCGCCAGCTCCATATCGTGTGTAACAATGACCAGCGTAGTACCCTTTTGTTTGTTAAGATCGAAAAGCATTTGAATTACTTTTTCACCTGTTTCCTGATCCAGGTTACCGGTAGGTTCATCTGCAAATAGTATTTGAGGACTATTGGAAAAAGCTCTTGCCAGGGCTACCCTTTGTTGTTCTCCACCGGATAGCTGAGATGGGTAGTGATGCATTCGCTCTGCCAGGCCTACCTGTTCCAGTAATTCTTTTCCAACACGAACAATATCTTTCTTCCCTTGTAATTCTAATGGTACGAGTACATTTTCC
>DATCKK010000454.1:0-3040 GCA_036562325.1 Cytophagaceae bacterium
CTCCATAGATAGTTATAAGCTTTTAAAAGAAGTTAATAAAGAAGCTGCTAAGAATAACAGAGTTATCTCTTGTTTGTTACAAATTCATATAGCAGAAGAAGAAACCAAATTCGGCTTTTCTTTTGAAGCGGCTGAAAATCTGCTACAATCAGAAGAGTTAAAAGAATTAAAAAATATCAAAATCGTGGGTATGATGGGTATGGCAACCAATACCGAAAACCAAACCCAGATACGGGATGAGTTTCACCGGTTAAAGTTGTTTTTTGACGCTGCCTCAAAGTTATACAAATCAGAAAATATTGATTTGAAAGAGCTATCCATCGGTATGAGCGGCGATTATGAGATAGCGCTGGAAGAAGGGAGTACGATGATACGCGTTGGCAGTGCTATTTTTGGTTACAGAGATTATTCTAAACAAAACTAAATTATGCAAAAATTATTTCTTGCAGCAGGCGCACTTTCTGGTGCATTGTCAGTAATGATCGGTGCTTTCGGCTCTCATGGGCTACGAAAATACCTGGAGTCCGTAAACCGGGGAGAAACATTTGAAATTGCGGTCAAATATCAGTTTTATCACAGCTTTGCCCTGTTGATCCTGGGACTGCTGATGTTCAAAGTATCCTCTGACCTTCTAAACTATGCAGGTTATTTATTTATAGGAGGAATTCTGGTATTTTCCGGCTCACTATATATTCTTTGCCTTACCAATGTTGGAAAATGGGGAGCCGTAACACCCTTCGGAGGGACAATGTTTATAATTGCCTGGGTACTTATGTTAATAGCAGTACTTAAAGCATAAAAATTAAAAAGTTCCAATATCAAAATTCCAAATTCCTCAAAAACATCCTGCCATTGGACTAATTGCGTATTTATGTCCTTTCCGGATTTTAGTTGATCATCCAGGTGCAAGCAATCAGAATTTCACTTCACACACAAACAGTACAGCCTTTGGAATTTGGAATTTGGAATTTTGTGATTGGGTCTTATCCCAATAATTATTTTTTAGGAGGTATTACATTCACTCTTAAGCTCAATCGGGCAGGAGACTGCTGATTAGCATTCGTTGCATTGGAAATTACCGTTACCACTTTATTCTGGACTCCCATTTTACCGGCAGAGTTATATCTGATTAAAATCTCTCCTGTTTTTCCGGGAGCTATCGCAGCTCTTGTCCATATGGGAGCTGTGCAACCACAGGTGGTAATTACTTCAGAGAGCACCAGAGGCTCATTTCCTGTATTTGTAAACTTAAAAACATGACTAACGGTATCGCCCTGTACTAAATCACCAAAATCTACGGAGGTTTGTTCAAATGTTAAAACAGCCCCAGACTTACTATCTTTCTGAGCCTGAGCCACTACGGCTGCCAATAGAGATACTACCAGAATTATTAGCTTTTTCATAATTTAAATATATAGTATTAAAATATTTAAGACAAGAACCCTGCCAAGTTAAAAAAAGGAAGGATTAAAGTTAACCAGGTACAACTCTTTCGTTGCCCGTGTAAATGCCGTGTACAACCAACGCAAATACTCTCTGTTAATTGCTTCATCCTGTAAATATCCCTGGTCTACAAACACTGCATCCCACTGTCCACCCTGTGACTTATGACACGTCAATGCATAAGCAAATTTCACCTGCAAAGCGTTCAGATAAGGATCTTTTCGGATCGCCTCCATTCGGTCTCTTTTAGAAGTTATATCAGCATAATCCAAAGCGACTGACTCATACAACTTTTTATACTCTTCTCCGGAAAGGCTTGGAGTATACGAGTGCAAAGTATCAAGAAAAATCTTGGCTTCAAACTGGGTATTATCCGGATCATCTGTCAACCGCATTTCCGCTGTTACAAACCTGAAACCATGCATCTCTTCATAGCGGCGAATTTTTAGAACTTCAGCAAAATCACCATTGGCCAAAAAACCGGCAGAAGAATCTTCAGGAAGTGTTGTATAATTATTTTTAACAATCATAACAAGATCTCCTGCATTGATCTCATCTTCCGAAAAATTGATTGTCCTGCGTATATACTGGTTATAAAGAGTGGCATTCTTATTGGACCGACAAACTATAATACTATTCTCAATTCCAAACTTCTTATAGGCATAACGAAGACCGTCTTCGAGCTTTTCCCCTCCTATTTTATAAACATCCTTAAATCCCCTGGTTACAAAATGAATATCGGTCAGATTATCATTAATATTTTTTCGTAATTCGGTCGCATTATATAAAATACCCGAAGCTGCCTGTTGCCTGACCACTTCTGTAAGTTCATATTCCGTTAACGCAAGATCATATTTAAAACGGAGATACTCACCATCCAAGGCATGGCTTATTTCATATTTGACAGGAGGCAACTGGGCCGGATCTCCCACAATCAAAAGCTTATTGGACGTTTTTTCAAACACATACGCCATCATATCCGAAAGCACCCCTCTTTCCCCTACATCCGGATCGTCAGAGATCATGGAAGCTTCATCTACAATAAATATGGTTTTGGACAATAAATTTTTCCTTCGGGTAAAAGAAAAACTCAGCCCCATATCCTTCTTCTGGGTATAAATAATCTTATGAATCGTATGTGCTTTTTTCCCGGAATATTCAGACATTACTTTGGCTGCTCTTCCCGTAGGCGCCATTAACACATAGTTATATCCGAACTTGCTCAACACATTGACAAGGCTGCTAATAATGGTTGTTTTTCCGGTACCGGCATAGCCTTTTAACAACAATACTTCTTTCTGATCCTCTTTAGGCACAAGAAATTTATCCAGCAACCTGAATAGTTGCTGCTGCCCGTAAGTTGGCTCAAATGGGAATACGGATTGAAGAAGTGAAGATACTTGCAAGTAAGGCCCTTTAATTTTTTTATATTGCAAAAGTATGGAACAAAATAGAAAAGACGAAGTAATCCGGGTATTTGGAAATAAGTTGAGAGTAAGAGTATGTGGTATCTGCATTGAAAACAATCAGATACTTCTTGTAAAACACCCGTTTATAGGAGATCAGGATTTTTTCTGGGCACCTCCCGGTGGTGGGT
>DATCKK010000461.1:0-7302 GCA_036562325.1 Cytophagaceae bacterium
GTATTAATTTGTTCTTATCCAGAAACGATTTAGATCATTCTGTAAACTGATTAATGTCAATGGTGTTCAAAATAAAATTTTGCAAATTGATGTTTTAATTATTTATTTCAGAATAAAATTTTTATTTTTGTAAAAATTCGAAATAAAATTTTGGTTTAACGCTGTGTGTTATGATACAAACAGATATTTGTATAATAGGAGCAGGCCCTGTGGGGTTATTTGCGGTTTTTGAAGCTGGTTTATTAAAAATGCGCTGCCACCTGGTGGATGCACTACCTCAGATTGGCGGACAGCTTTCCGAGATATATCCTAAAAAACCAATATATGATATCCCCGGTTTTCCGGAAATACTTGCTCAGGACCTGATTGATAATCTTAAGAAGCAGATAGAGCCCTTCAAGCCTACTTATACTTTAGGGGAAAGAGTGGAAACCCTGGAGAAGCATGAAGACGGATGCTTTGTGTTAACTACTTCCGACAATACTCAGATTAGTTGTAAAGTGGTAGTGATTGCAGGAGGCTTGGGGTGCTTCGAGCCAAGAAAGCCGGAAATATCTAACCTGGAGAAGTTTGAGGGTAAGGGTGTGGTATACATGGTAAAGGATCCTGAAAGGTTTAGGGACAAGCGTCTGGTAATTGCAGGAGGTGGAGACTCTGCATTGGACTGGACTATTTATTTGTCCGAATTGGCCAAAGAGGTAACTTTGATTCACAGAAATGAGACATTTCGTGGTGCTCCTGATTCGGCAGAGAAAGTATTTGAACTAGCCAAGGCAGGTAAGATAAACTTGTTGTTAAGTTCAAATTTACAAGGCATTGATGGTAACGGAACATTAAAGTCCGTATCTGTGATTGGTAAAGACAAACAAGTTAAAGAACTGGAAGCGGATTATCTTATTCCTTTATTTGGATTAAGCCCAAAGCTGGGGCCTTTGGCAAACTGGGGGCTTAATATAGATAAGTCAGCTATAGAAGTAAATACTTTTGATTATAGTACCAATATACCCGGAATATTTGCGATCGGTGATATCAATACGTATCCAGGTAAATTAAAACTGATACTTTGTGGATTTCATGAGGCTGCCCTGATGGCGCAAAGTGCCTTTAAATATGTATATCCGGATCAGAAGTTGAGCTTTAAATATACCACAGTTAATGGTGTAAATGCATTTTAATTTTTAATATGATTCAATTTGAAGTAGAAGACAGCCAGGGCAATATTCAACCGATAGAAGTGCCTGAAGATATAAATTTAAGTTTAATGGAAGTGTTAAAAGCTTCTGAATACCCTATACTGGCTACTTGTGGGGGAATGGCCCTTTGTGCAACCTGTCATGTGGAGGTAAAACGAGGTATTGAAAACTTAAGTGAACCTGAAGATGCAGAACTGGATATGCTGGACACCTTGCCAGATGCCACTTCTGAGAGCAGGCTCTCATGTCAGATTAAGATAGGGCCTCATTTAAACGGAATGTTATTTAAAGTGAAAGCAGGAGAATAAACCTCCTGCTTTTTATTTTTTATACATTCATTATTGTCTTTATTTAAAATACTTTTATTTCCTGCTATTTAACACAAAATAAGATTTCGTTATCTTCTCCTTTATCTGTATCTTCTTTCTATTCAGCTGTTTCACTTTTAGAAGCACTTTGTGATTTGGAATATGCAAAAGTAAGGGCTAGTTTTGTAGTTCCTGTCGAAGTAATAATCCCTGATTTTGCTCATGAAAGTTAATTTATATCCTATCGCAATTAATGATCTTGTAGCTTCCCCTATCTTACAGCAAACATCTTATTGGGGGCATGTCAAGAAAATGCATGGTTTGGATGTATTGGCATTTCGGATAGAGGCAGACCCTCAGCAAGAGGGCTATCCGGTAGTGACGGATGATATACTGATTATTACCCGACAGGTGGCATCAGATCTTTCTTATGCTTATGTTCCTTATGGCCCGGAAAAACTTCCTCATGAAGATATGAAAGGAGTTTATCTTGAAGAAATATCAGAAGCATTGAGGCCTTTTTTGCCATCTAACTGTGTGTACATCCGTTATGATCTTCCCTGGCCGTCCCCATGGATCAATGAAGACTATCTGTACGATGAAGAGGGGCAATGGGCCGGGCCGCCAGAGCCGAGAGTACGCGAATTACGAATGAACTTCGGAACACGCGAGTGGAGATTACGCAAAGCCCCCTCAGATGTATTACCTTCCAGTACTTTTTTTATTGATATTGGTGGCAGGGAAAGGAGAAGTAAAGAAGGGCTATTGAAGCGCATGAAGCCTAAAACACGATACAATATTAATCTGGCAAAGAGAAAAGGAGTAAGGGTAAGAGAAGCAGGCAGAGAAAAGTTAAGACATTGGTATCGCCTTCATCTCGAGACGGCACAGCGTAATAAAATCATTTTTTCTAAAATTAATTATTTTGAAAGTTTACTTGAAGCGAAAGCTTTAAGTCCTCAGACGAAAGTACATCTGCTTATGGCAGAAGTAGAGGAGAAGCCACTTGCAGGAATGTTTTTGGTAATGAATGGAGGCAGGGCAACGTATTTGTACGGAGCCTCATCCGGCAATGGCAGAAATTATATGAGTTCTTATGCTTTACAGTGGGAGGCAATTTGTAAAGCTATGGAAGAAGGCTGCCATCAATACGATATGTTTGGTGTATCACCGGGGCCAAATCCTGCTCATCCCATGTATGGGCTTTACCGGTTTAAATCCGGGTTTGGCGGCAGGTTCTATCATCGGAAAGGCTGTTGGGATTATGTATTAAACGAAGCCTTGTATGGAAGTTATATAGCAGCCGAACTTTCTTCAGGGGGCTATCACATAGCCTGATATAGTTTAACTCATTATAGGGTTGAAGTTTTGAATTGCAATCAAAACTTTTATCTTGTAGTTAATCCTGAAATTAAAACTTGGTATTTTGTCTGGAATGGCCGTATTTTGGGATGGCCAACTAATTATTGAATTGTTTTGGAGAACAACAAAAAGAGAATAGAAGAACTACCTTCCGCCATTGATTGTCTTGAAGAATTAATAAATGAGGCTGAATCCGGGAACCTTGCCATATTTCTGGACTATGACGGAACACTTACACCTATTGTTGATGATCCTGCTAAAGCTTTGTTGGATGAACAGCAAAGAAAAGTAATAAAGGACCTATCAACTCTTTGTTTGGTTGGAATTATAAGCGGAAGAGACCGTGCAGATGTGGCTGCCAGGGTAAATATAAACTCACTTTTTTATGCAGGTAGCCATGGTTATGATATTTCCGGCCCTTCTATTAGTTACCTTCATGAAAGTGGTTTGGAATGTCTGCCTTTGCTGGATAAAGCGGAGCAGGAGTTGACAGAAAGATTGAAATATATTTCCGGAGCTAAAGTAGAGAGAAAGAAATTTGCCATTGCGGTTCACTACAGACATGTGGCTGAAGAAGATGTTTCTTTGCTACTTCATGAAGTGAATAATATACTTGAAAGATATAAAGGCCTTAAGCCCGGGCCTGGAAAGTTGATTATGGAGTTAAAGCCTGCGTATGACTGGCATAAGGGAAAAGCATTGCTTTGGATGCTGGAAAAAGTGGCTTCGGATAAATCCATTTATCCTATTTTTATCGGAGATGACCAAACGGATGAAGATGCTTTCAGAGAAATAAAATCAAATGGTGCCGGAATATTAGTGGGTGACCATGGAGCAATGTCTGATGCTTGTTATCGTTTGAAAAACACAGATGAGGTACATGTATTTTTAAGAAAGCTGAAGGATTATTTGAAGCAGTTTTAAGCAATGTACCTTGAGGTTTAATAAAAATGATTGACAAGTATTATCAAATATTAGGGGTAAGCAGAAATGCTTCCTTAGATGAAATAAAGAAGGTCTTTAGAAAAAAAGCCAGAGAATATCATCCGGATGTAAATAAATCTCCTAATGCCCATGAGCAATTTATATTGCTGAACGAAGCTTACCAATATCTTCAAAATAAATATACCCATAAGTCCTATAACGACTTTACTAAAAGCTATCAAAGCAGCCGAAGCTATACTACTTATGAAGACTTTGCTGCAAGAGACAGAGAAGCTGCGAGGAAGAGAGCAGAGTATTATGCTAAAAGGAAATATCAGCGATTTAAAAAATCTGCTTATTATAAACGATCTTTAGAGCTGCAGATGATGGCAGATCAGGTAGCCATATTGTTTGTCGCTTTGTTCATCATGGGGCTATTGGTGGGAGGGGTGTTATTAGGTGCATATGCGTTTTTTGCTTCATTGTTTTTAATTGCTGTTTCTTCTCCCAGCTGGTTAGGTATATTGCAGTCTTCCGGTAAATTCAACTATGACATGATGGTTAAAGGAGTAATATATCTGGTTAGACATCCTATTACACAGATGATTCTTTTGATTGCTTTTTCCATTATAATATTTTTTTCAGTGATTCTGAAAACATTAATCTCTTTTTCTGATTTGGGAATAATATATTCAGTATCACTTATTGTTTTTATTATTTTAACATTAACCGTTAAAAAGGCATTTTCCCTCAGAAAAAAGTATTTGTATGTATTCGGAATATCACATGGCCTTATCAGTTTATTTTTTCTTTTAAATTTTTTAACGAGTTCTGTAAAGGGAAATCATTATTATATAATGATATTCGAGAGGAGCAGGGCAGGATATATTGTGCAGGATCCGGAAGAGATTTTCTTATCTTCAGAAGAGCTGTTATCTTATGAACTGTATGAAGCACTTTGGGGAATCAGGGCGTTCATGAGGTTTGGCGAGATAAAAAGGGCGAGTAATAATATATTATTCAGGATAGAAGAAGGAGGCTTGGGTGTTCAGGTGGTTGCCGGTTATGAGTTTGTAAAATAAATGATTTTATATACAGGGCACATTATTAACCTGAAATTTGTTGTTTAAAGTATCTTTAGCTCCTTGTATTCCATAAAACAAAGGATATATTTACATTAAATTGAACAATAAAAATTGTTTGAGTAAAAATTAAATTTTATGATGTTTCAGCAAATTTTAGTATACTCTTTTCTATCGTACTTCACAGCAATCAACAGTGGTATAGTAGGAGTAACCGAAGGTAAAAGCAATATGGGAAATCAGGTTTCTGATACAAAAGAAAAAATGATTACAACTAATAATCCTTTACTGGCCAAATGGGATGGCCCAAATGGAGGGTTTCCTCCATTAGACAAAGTAAAAGTAGAACATTTCAAGCCAGCTCTGGAAGTGGCCATGGCTGAGAATCTTGCAGAAATAGAAAAGATATCCAATAATTCCGCAGCTCCTGATTTTGAAAATACCATTGCAGCCTTGGAGAGGTCCGGGCAAACATTGATGCGCGTTCAGACTATCTATGGTATCTGGAGTTCAACGATGAGTGATTCTGCTTTTCAGGTAGTAGAGGAGGAGATAGAACCCAAAATGGCAGCCTTCTATGATCAGATCCTTCAAAATGAAAAGCTTTTTAAGAGAATAGAAGCTGTTTATAACTCTCCCGATAAGAATAAATTAACACCGGAACAACAAAGGCTAACCTGGGTATACTATAATAACTTTGTAAGATCAGGTGCAAAGCTGGATGCAGAAAAGAAAGCTGAAATTGCAGAGATCAATCAAAAGCTGGCGAGTTTATTTACCAAATTCAGCCAAAACCTTTTGGCTGACGAGAATCAGGTGTTGGAGCTTAAATCCGAACAGGATCTGGCCGGCCTTCCACAGTCTTTGATTGATGCGGCGGCAGCAACTGCCCAAAAGAAGAACCAGGGTAAATGGCTTATAACCAACACCCGGTCTTCCATTGATCCTTTTCTTACTTATTCCGATAATCGGGAACTCAGAGAAAAAGCCTGGCACATGTTTGTAAATCGGGGAGATAATGGTGATGCTAATGATAACAATGCTATTATTACAGAAATATTGAAGTTGCGGGCTAAAAGAGCCAAATTGTTAGGTTATAAAACACATGCCCATTGGAGGCTTGAAAACACAATGGCAAAGACTCCGGAAAAAGCCATGGAGTTAATGGAACAGGTATGGAAGCCGGCAGTGGCCAGAGTTCATGAAGAGGTAGCTGATATGCAGGCGTTGGCAGATAAAGAAGGAAAAAATATTAAGATAGAACCATGGGATTATAAGTATTATGCAGAGAAAGTGAGAAAAGCGAAGTATGACCTTGACCAGACGGAAGTAAAACAATACCTGCAATTAGAGAAATTGCGAGAGGGTATGTTTTGGGTAGCAGGCGAGTTATTCGGTTTCAGCTTTACGCAAGTGGCTAATGTACCTGTCAATCATCCTGATGTCCGTGTATGGGAAGTGAAGAACAAAAAATCAGGAGAACATATTGGTTATTGGTACTTTGATGCCTTTGCCCGTCCCGGCAAGCGTTCCGGAGCATGGATGAACTCATACAGAGATCAGCATAAGATGGATGGCAAAGTAACTACGATTGTCTCCAACAACGCTAACTTTATTAAAGGCAAAGAAGGTGAGCCCGTACTCATTTCATGGGATGATGCAGTGACCCTTTTCCATGAGTTTGGCCACGCCTTACATGGACTTTCTTCCGATGTTACTTATCCTACTTTATCAGGTACAGCAGTAGTGAGAGATTATGTAGAGTTTCCATCGCAGTTGCTGGAGCATTGGCTCGCTACTCCGGAAGTATTGCAAAAGTTTGCTTTGCATTATAAAACCGGAAAGCCTATTCCGACAACATTGGTAGAAAGAATTAAGAAAGCATCTACATTTAATCAGGGCTTTGCCACCACTGAATATCTGGCAAGTGGTTTAGTAGATATGAAGTTACATCTTGCCGGAGAAGTAGAAATAGATCCGGATGCATTTGAAAGAAAAACATTAGAAGAGCTTGGTATGCCTAAGGAATTGGTGATGCGACACCGTACACCGCAGTTTGCACATATATTCAGCGGAGATTCTTATTCTGCTGGATATTACAGCTATCTATGGTCTGATGTTTTAACTGCTGATGCTTATGCTGCGTTTACAGAAGCTAAAGGCCCTTATGATAAGGATGTAGCTGCCAGATTAGTAAAATATGTTTTCTCTGTAGGAAATACTATTGATCCGGCAGAAGGGTATAAAGCATTCAGAGGAAGAGAGCCTAAGATAGATGCGTTGATGAAGAAGAGAGGCTTTCCTGTGAAATAATTATGAATTATGAAAAGTAATTTAATGTTTTAAGTAACTAAAATTAAATAAGAATATTTCTTAGGGGGCAACCAACAGGTTGCCTCTTTTTTTTATGGAAAAATTTATAAACAGTTGGAT
>DATCKK010000464.1:0-2353 GCA_036562325.1 Cytophagaceae bacterium
GTCAGACAAAAGGCAGGCAATCTAAATGAAAAGGATTTTAGGGAATTGATAAATAATATATATACAATCGAGACATTAGGACCAAAGTATTTTGAAGAAATATTGTCTGCGAGAAGTTTTGTGAAAAAAGTGTGGAAGAAAGTGTTGAAGAATGTTTTTACTTTGAATATTGAAGAGGCAAAACTAAACGAAATTTCTTCCCGGAAATCTGATTATATAACTGCAGAAGCGGTTACTTTAAAACATTTTCAGGAAAAGAACTTTAATGAAGTTGTAGATAATAAACAATTTGGAATATTAAGAGAATATACATTAAAGGTCCCCCTTTACTTAGCAAAAAATTATAAAAGCGGATTTGTGAAGGACACAAATATTTATATTATTGATCTAGGATATGATAGTGATGTGGGATTACATTTAACAACGGACGATTCCAATATCATCTAAAATGCAAATCAACGCTACTCTCATAAACCTTTATCATGTTTGTCATCGGGAATTGTGGTTGCATGCGCATTGTATTCGCATGGAACATACTTCTGATACTGTGTTAGAAGGTAAACTGATTCATGAGACAAGTTATATGCAACGGGCAGAGAAGTATTCGGAGCTTGAGTTGGATGGAATAAAGATAGATTTTTATGATGCCGTTAATAAAGTTGTTCATGAGGTAAAAAAGTCGGACAAAGTTGAGCATGCACATTTAGCCCAGGTTAAATATTATTTATACGTGCTGGAACGGAATGGTATAACAGGGGTAACGGGGTTAATTGAATATCCAAGATTGAGGCAAACTGAAAAAGTAGAATTGTCAGAAACAGACCGAAAGCTAATTCCTGAATGGGAAAATGAAATTTTGAAAATCGTTAACTCTGATACTTGCCCGGAGGTTATTCATAAAAAGATATGTAAATCCTGCTCCTACTACGATTTTTGTTATAGTAGTGAATAATAAAATTTTTATTTCTCTTATCAGCTATGAAGAAAACCTATTATTTATTTAATCCCGGACGACTTTCCAGAAAAGATAATACACTTAAGTTTACGCCTGTTACAGAGGAGGGGGAAGAACTTCCTCCCAAATATATTCCTGTAGAATCGGTTAGTGATTTATTCTTGTTTGGGTCACTTGATGCTAACTCTGCTTTGTATAATTTTCTGGCCAAACATCATATAGCTGTTCACTTTTTTGATTATTACGAACATTATACAGGTTCATTTATGCCTAAAGATTATCTGCTGGCTGGTAAGATGCAGATAGAGCAAACACGGCATTATCTGGACAATAAAAAGCGGATATTAATTGCTCAAAAGATGATTGAGGGGGCAGCTTTTAATATGTTAAAAAATCTTAAGTATTACAACAACCGGGATAAGGATCTTGGTAAAGAGATCGAACAGATAGAGCAGTATGTTTGTAATATTGCTCAATCCACTGAAATATCAGAACTGATGGGGCTGGAAGGCAACATTCGTCAGGTATATTATCAGGCATTTGATATAATATTAAATGACTTTAGTATGGGTAGTCGGACTCGCCAACCTCCTACCAATGAGGTTAATACATTGATATCATTTGGGAATATGATGTGTTATACTTTGTGCCTTGGGATGATATATCATACCCAAATGAATCCGACTATTAGTTTTTTACATGAACCTGGAGCAAGGAGGTATTCCCTGGCGCTTGATCTTGCGGAGATATTTAAGCCTATATTGACTGACAGAACGATATTTAGAGTGTTAAACAAAAAAGAAGTTCAAAAGTCTGATTTCGATATGAGGCTGAATGGTTGCACCTTGAAGGAATCGGGTAAAAAAGCTTTTGTCCGGGCTTTTGAAGAGAGGTTGAATGAAACTATTAAACACAGGACTTTGAAGAGGCATGTGAGCTACAAACATTTGGTTAAGCTGGAGTGCTACAAATTAAGCAAACACATTTTAAATATTGAAGAATATAAACCTTTTAAAATTTGGTGGTAAATGTATGTTATATTAGTTTATGATATTGAGCAAAAACGAGTAGGGAAGATGTTGAAGTTGTGCAGGCAATACCTTCACTGGATACAGAATTCGGTGTTTGAAGGTGAAATTACAGATGTGAAGCTTAAAGAACTTTTGTCAAAGGCGAAAGAGTTTATGGATCAGGAAACAGATAGTATTATAATTTTTAAAAGTAGAGATGAAAAATGGCTGGATAAAGAGATAATTGGGAATGAAAAAAATAAACTTGATAGTTTTTTGTAAAAGGCTGAAAAACAGTTTAGTAAAACAGGGAAAGTCGTCGTTGAGTAGTCTTGATTTTTTTTAGGAGGTTTGGTTAATGGGGGTTAAAATTATTTGGTTGTAATAC
>DATCKK010000469.1:0-3968 GCA_036562325.1 Cytophagaceae bacterium
GTATTGGACTTGCCTGTTTCAACATTAATCAAAGCAAATGCCTCCAGTACCAACGGTAGTATTACCAAAGTGGAGTTTTATGAGGGGAATACCAAACTAGGTGAGGACCTTTCTGCGCCTTATGAAATATTGTGGAATACCAATAACAAAGGTTCTTACAAGATATCTGTAGTAGCTTATGATAGCCAGGGAAACAGCAGTTCGGCAGAAATTAACTTAAGTGCTGATTTTAATTGTAATGTTTTAACAGGTACTGCTTTTGGTACCAGTCCTGCTTATGTCAACGGATCCAGCACTTATGATAAAGTGTTTGATGGAAATATTAATACATTCTTTGATTATGCTCAGGTCAATGGTGGCTATGCCGGCTTGGATCTGGGCTCTGCAAAAGTTATTCGTGGCATAAGATTTTATCCTCGTTCAGGATGGAGTGCCCGAATGACCGGAGGTAAGTTTCAGGCATCCAACAGCGCTGATTTCAGTACAGGAGTGGTAACACTTTATACCATTACAAGTCAACCTTCCGGAAGCTGGCATGAAGTTGTAGTGAATAATAGCAATGCATATCGTTATGTACGCTATCTTTCTCCGGATGGTGGGTATTGTAATGTTGCAGAGGTGCAGTTTTGCGGAACTACTTCCACCAATCAAATACCTTCCGTAAGCATTACGCAGCCTGTTAATGGAGCAAGCTATACAGCTCCAGCCAGTATAACAATCCAGGCAAATGCTTCCGATGCAGATGGTACCATAAGCAAAGTAGAATTCTATAATGGAAATACCCTACTTGGATCCGATAATACCTCGCCCTATTCCTATACATGGACAGGGGTAGCCAATGGTAATTACACAATCACTGCGAAGGCATATGATAATTCCGGAGCGGTTGCCACTTCGGCTGCAATAAATGTATCCGTAACTACGCCTAATAGCTGCAATCTGCTTAGCGGAACCACTTTTGGAACTTCACCCGCCTATAACAACGGTACTTCGACTTATGATAAAGTTTTCGATGGAAATATTAATACTTTCTTTGATTACGCTGTTGCTGCTAATGGTTATGCAGGATTGGATTTCGGAGCAGGCAAGGGGGCTATTATTAATACCATTCGTTTTTATCCAAGAGCTACCTGGCCAGGCAGAATGGTAGGAGGAAAGTTCCAGGGTTCTAATGTGGCAGACTTTAGTTCCGGTGTGGTAGACCTTTATACCATAAACACAACACCTTCCGTAGCATGGACAGAAGTAACGATTAACAGCAATCAGGCATTCAGATATGTAAGGTATTTGTCTCCGGCAAACGGCTATTGCAATATTGCAGAAGCTCAATTCTGTGGAACGATTACCTCTCAGAATGCTTTACCAACTGTAGCAATCACTTCTCCAGTAAATAATGCAGCCTTTACGGCGCCTGCTTCCATTACCATCAACGCTACGGCTAGCGATGCGGACGGTACCATTTCAAAAGTAGAGTTTTACAATGGAAATACTTTGCTGACAACCGATTATACTTCTCCTTATTCCTATACATGGTCATCGGTTGCTCCTGGTAATTATACCTTAACGGCAAAAGCGTATGACAATAGCGGAGCAGTAAATACTTCTTCTGCTGTTACCATTACTGTCAATTCTTCCAATACCGGAACTGAAGCTTGCTCAAACATTCCGGAATGGAATAGTTCTTCTATCTATGTAGCCAATGATCAGGTAGTTTATAGTGGATTTAAATACAAAGCGAACTGGTGGACGAAAGGAAACAATCCGGCTACTAATTCAGGCCCTTATCAGGTATGGACAAAAATAGGAGAATGTGCTTCTGGTGGAGCCTTCAGATTATTCATAGCGTCAATCAATGAAACTATTCAGGTAATCCCTAATCCTAATAATGCAAGGTTCCATATAGCAGCTCCTACAGGAGTAAGCCTTATAGGAGCCAACGTGGAGTTATTAACAATGGCAGGGCATAAAGTATACGAATCGACTATACTTTCCGAGAATGAGGAGATAATACCCGAGGAGTTAAATATAGGGATGTATTTGTTAAAATTAACAATTGGTGAAAAAGCGTATTTCACAAGAGTTGAAATAGTAAAGTAATTGGGGTGTTGTTATACATAAAAAGGGGCTGCCTGTTTAGGCAGTCTCTTTATTTTTCATAGTAATCATTCATCCATCCATATCTTAATTGACCACTAGGCTATCTTCTTTTGAATATTTTTAATAAACGCACGAACACTAAACACTAATAAAATAGCTAATAGAGAATAATAAATATTTCAATTTATTCTTTGATCAATACCAGATTGCATAGCTGATTTGCCGTTCACTACTCTATATTGCCGTTCACTCAATTTGCCTTATCTCCACTTGTATTTTTTATAGTTTTGGCCCTTTAACCAAACTATCTTTACCATGAAAACTTTGAAAACCGTTTTCTGGATCGTCTTATTTTTACAAAGTGCATTATTATATGCACAACAAGGCGACTCCAGGTATCAACTTAAGCTAAAGTCAGGAACGTATGTTCCCCAGGAAAAAATTTCGCCGAAAGCGGAAAGCCGTGATAAAAGAATAGCTGCACCATCGAAAGAGTATGTCCTCATCCAATTTTACAATCAACCATCTGCAGCCGATTTGCAGCAGTTAAAAGATTTGGGAATTGAATTCTTTAACTATATACCAGATAATGCTTACTGGGCAAGTATTCCATCTTCAGTCAACAGAAGTATTTTGACATCGTTTAATGTTAGGTCGGTAGAACCAATTCAACCGGCTCATAAATTAGATCCTGCATTAACCGCCGATGAATTGCCTTCTTTTGCATTGAAACAAGCAGGTAAAATTGATCTTCTTGTTACTTACTTTGCAAATGTTTCCTATACTTCACTGATAAGTTCTCTTCAGGCACAAGGTGTAGAAGTACTTCGTACCATTGAACAATATCATCAGTTAGAAATAAGAGCTGATGTAGATAAAATAGAAGCTATTGCCGCAATTGATCATGTATCTTATGTAGCCCCTATAGCTCCCACACCAAAAGGTGGTGATATTTATAGCAGAACAAATCACCGGGTAAATGGATTGCAAACCGGCCTTCCGGGTTCTCTTGAGTTAAAAGGAGAAGGGGTAATGGTAGGTATCGGAGATAAAGGATTTGTAGACCCACATCCTGACCTTCAAAACCGGGTAACCAATATACAGTTGACGAGCCTTCCGGACAGTTGGTCGTCGATGGATCATGCCGATCACGTATCAGGTATTGTGGCTGGAAATGGTAATATATCCGAAACTGCAATGGGTATGGCACCAAAAGCCTCTTTGCTCACAGATCATTCCACCAATATCATTTACAACGCTCCTCAATATGTTTCCAATTATGGCATGGTGTTAACCAATAACTCTTATTGGTTCAACGCTAATTATGGCTCCTATAACTCTACCAGTGAATATGTGGATGCGCAGCTATTACAGCATCCTTCATTATTGCATGTGTTTATTGCCGGTAATCCGGGATCTGAATATGGAAAAGTAGAAGGCTTTTTTGGTTCAGCTAAAAACGTGCTTACTGTAGGTAGTGTTACTACTACGGATGATATATCCGGTTTTTCAGGAAGAGGCCCTTGCCAGGACGGACGTTTAAAACCCGAAATCGTTTCTGTAGGATCGAATGTGTATGCTACCATAAAAAATAATACGTATCAATATGCCAGCGGAACAAGTATGGCTTGTCCCGGAGTAGTAGGGGCATTGACGCTAATATATGACCAGTATAAAAGAACTCATGGGGTATATCCCAATGCAGGGCTTGCTAAAGCGATTATCTGCAACTCAGCAGACGACATAGGTAATCCAGGCCCTGATTATACTTATGGATTTGGTCGTGTGAATGTTACCAGGGCAATCACCGCTTTGAACAACAATCAATATGTTCAGGGAGTTGTAAATCCTGGAGCAACAGTAACGCATAA
>DATCKK010000471.1:0-8902 GCA_036562325.1 Cytophagaceae bacterium
ACCCAAAGCAGGAATAATAACTATATATACTTCAGGGTGGCCAAGGAACCAGAATAAGTGCTGGAACAACAACGGGCTACCACCTTCATATATTAAAGCCTCCCCATTGATATAAATATCAGAAAGGAAGAAACTAGTACCAAAGCTTCTGTCAAATATCAACAATAAAGCTGCTGAGAATAATACAGGGAAAGAAAGAAGACCGATAATCGCTGTAATAAAGAAAGCCCAGATAGTCAGAGGAAGTCTAAGGAAAGACATCCCTTTAGTTCTTAAGTTGATTACCGTAGTGATGTAGTTAATACCTCCTAAAAGAGTGGAAACGATGAACAAAGCCATACTTACTAACCACAATGTCATACCTACCCCAGATCCTGAAACAGCCTGAGGTAATGCACTCAACGGAGGATAAATAGTCCATCCACCGGAAGCAGGCCCTGTTTCAACGAACAAAGAAATAAACATTAATACGCTGGATGCAAAGAAAAACCAGTAAGACAACATGTTCAGGAAACCTGAAGCCATATCTCTGGCTCCTATTTGCAAAGGAATAAGGAAGTTACTAAATGTACCACTCAAACCAGCAGTTAATACAAAGAACACCATGATGGTACCGTGCATTGTAACCAACGCCAGGTAAAACTCAGGATCAAGCTTTCCATTGGATACCCAACCTCCCAATAAAGGCTCTAACCATGAAAAGTCCATATTAGGGAATCCAAGCTGAAGTCGGAATAAAATAGAAAGACCTCCTCCAATGATCGCCCAGAAAATACCGGTAATAAGATATTGCTTAGCAATTACCTTATGGTCTTCGCTAAATATATACTTTTTGATCCACGGTAAGTCATGATGATCATGGTCGTGATCATGGTCATGATGATGTGTATCGTGATTTGTATGGGTTGCTACTGAAGACATATTTTAACCTATTTCTAAATTTAATGTTTTAATTTCCTATTTGTTGTATCAACTAATTTCCAGACACTGAATCCACCGGAGAAATTGAAGTAGTATCTGTCGGAATGGTAGCTGAAATAGTCGCCTCGGCTTTCTCTACCTCCTGAGTACTACCACCAATCAAACTATGCAATTCTTTAGGCGCACGCTCTTTTACATAATCAGCATTTGCTGCAGCAAAAGAGGTTTGTTCTTTTTTCCACTTCTCATAGTCTTCCGGCTCTTCCACAACAATTACATATCTCATCGCAAAGTGTCCTCTACCACAAATCTCGGCGCAAGCCAGTTCATAATTGAATTTTGGATTTCCAAGCTCATCTCTCATCTCCTGAGTAGTTTTGGTTGGAATAAACCAAAACTTAGTTGGCATTCCCGGAACCGCATCCATTTTCAATCTGAAATGAGGAGCATAAACACTGTGTATCACATCACGAGCCCTGATTTTAAACAATACTGGCTTACCTTTAGGAATACGTATTTCTCTAGGCATGAAATCATCAAAGCTTGCTGAATCATTGAAGTTCAGACCAAACTCGTTCGTACCGTCAATTAATTTAAAATGAGAAGCACCTAACTTATTATCCTTACCAGGATATCTCACCTGCCATGCAAACTGCTTACCCATTACCTCAATCACTTCACTTTCCTTAGGTTCTTCTTTTGTAATAGCTGTCCATTCTTTCCATCCATAGTATACAAGTATCGCCATTACAATCGCAGGAATGATTGTCCAAACAACCTCGAGTTTGTGATTTTCAGGATAGAAATATCCTCTTTTTCCCTCTCTGTATTGGTATTTGTAGGTGAAATAGAAAAGGAATATGTTAGTAACAGTAAAGGCTACTACAAGAATGATCATTGTTGTCCAGAACAATGTATCTGTTTTTAGGCCATGTACAGATACTGCTTTAGGAAGAAAATCCTCTCTGGCTTCTAAATATGACCAGGCAAATGCCACGGCTCCTACAATAAATGAGATCAAGAGAAGTAATGCCTGAAGGCTATTGCTACTTCCTACTCTTTTGTTATAGGACCCTTTCATAATAGACATCAGGGTCTGAATTCGGAATATTATCAGTAAGATTGCCAGTATCAGAACAATAGCAATGCCTAAAACTAATTCAACCATTTTTTTTAATTTATAATTTTACCTGTTGTTGTTTCTGTTAATATACGTGATGATGCAGACTTTCTTCTAACATCGGGTGATTCTTAGCTACCAGATTAGCTTTCGATAATCCGAATAGGATAGCTGAAATAAACACTCCTAAGAATACCATAGCAAGACCTAATTCAACAAAGAAGAATTTGTAATCTAAACCGCCACTCTGTCCCATGATACCAGGAGTCATCATTAGATAGAAGTCTAACCAATGGCCAATAAGCACCGCAATACATACCACTTTTAGGATAATTCCTTGTCTCTTAGCTTCTCTAGTCATTAAAGCCAGGAATGGAAACAAGAAGTTTATAATGATATTTATGAAGAATATTGGGCTATAAACATCACTTTTTAAACGCTCAACGAAATAAACTACTTCTTCAGGTATGTTAGAATAATAGATCAGCATGAATTGCGCGAACCATACGTAAGTCCAGAATACACTAAATGCAAACACAAACTTTCCAAGATCGTGCAGGTGATTTGAATTTACCCACTTTAAATATCCTGCATCCTTTAAATACAATGTGATTAATGTAATGGCAGCAAGACCGCTCACAAACCAACTTGCAAAAACATACCATCCAAACATGGTGCTAAAGAAGTGAACATCAATTGACATTACCCAATCCCATGCAGAGGTAGAAGAAGTTACTCCCCATACCAACAAGAATATTGCCGACCAGAATATACTTTTATCATGCCACTTCAAATCAGCGTTAAGATCTTCGCTAACAGAGCATTTTCTTAACATATACCAAATCCCTATCCATAAAATGAAGTAAGCGAACATTCTAAGGATAAAAAACCACTCTGCTAAATACCAGCTTTTAGAAGCGACAAGGGCATCATAATTTGGACTTGTTGGATCATAAAGTGATTCATCAGTCCAGTGGAACAAAGTGTGTTTGCTTGTGAAGTAAATGATAACTGTTAAAACAAATGCTATAGGAAGGTAGTAACCGAAAGACTCGGGAACTCTTTTTATTAGAGCACTCCAGCCTGCCTGAGCGATGTAGTTAAAAGCTATAAAGAATACTCCGATTAAAGCGATACCCGCAAAGAATACGTTATTTAACCAAAGATTTTTAATAATTCTTTTCACCCATAGTTCAGGTCCGTGATGCCCGTGTCCATGTCCGTGATCAGCATCAGCGCCGTGTTCCCCATGAGTAACAGCTGCATCATGATGCGCCATATCAGCAGTTGCATGAGCATCATGACCATGATGAGTATCAGGCTGAGATATTAGAAAAGCGCCTATTAGAAATAGTACCAGTCCAACTCCTATGGTAATAAAAATCCTTTTTTTAGCCTGGCTTGTGAAAATAAATTTTTCTTCTAACATGATATTTTAGAATATTTTAGCTGTTATTCTGTTTTTTGTAATACTTCTTTAACATAGGCTGCAATTTTCCAACGCTCCTCTTGGTCAATTTGAGATGCATGAGACCACATTCTCCCTTGACCATGTGTAATAACATGGAAAATATATGCTTCAGATACCCCTTTCAACCTCTGATTCGTAAGGTCTGCTATACCTTTAAATGATTTTGATACAGCTCCATCACCTTTTCCTGCATCACCATGACAATGAGCACAGAATTTAGTATATAATACCTCCCCCTCTGCTAAAACCTTTTCTGTTACCTGGATAGGAGACTTAACATTTGCTGCCACATAATCCAAACAATCTTTAGGAAATGCATAAGGAAGCATACTTTCTCTTTTAATAGTACCTGCAGGTGGTACTCTCATATTCATTCCATGTGGATTATATGGATTAGAATTATAAGCTTCAGGGTTACTAATAGAATCCGTAACCTGCGATAACGGCTCATATGCTTCCGAATGGTACATGTTCGGCGCAAACTCCCATCTAGGAGTGGTATGAACACCTATATGATCAAAATTATGATTACAAGATGTCAATGCCACTACTGAAGCAAAAAGTAAATATGACAAATTCTTTATAGAGAACATCGGCTTAATTTTTATTACAATTATTCTATGGTTTTAAGATTTACTTCTGTAGCCCCATTATCCGATAACAGAGTTTTGATACTTTCCTTATCTATTTTATTGTTTCCAAGATCAATTACCATCACGAACTTATCATCAACACTTCTTGGATCAAACATAAAAGGTCTTCCCCAAGGCTTTAAATTGGCAACAATCAGAAAAGTAGCAACCATACCTAAAGAAGCCAATAGTATCGTAGCCTCAAATGTAATTGGAATAAAATCCGGAAGTGCTATAAATGGCTTACCTCCAATATCCATTGGCCAGTCGAAACCAAGCATTCCAATAATCATTGTTAATGCCAGCACAGTACCTGTTAATCCGAAAAGGAAGGCTACTACAGGTAAATTAGAAGGATTATAGCCCAAAGCCGTATCTAATCCGTGAACAGGGAAAGGAGTATAAACTTCATGTATCCTTACACCAGCTTTTCTAACTTTAGAAACAGCACCTACCAGCACATCCTCATCATTAAAAACTCCAAGTATAAAATTCTTACCTTTCTCCATTTTATTTATTTAGTTTTTTTGCCAGAAGATGATTTAATAATCGCTTTAACCTCTGCCATGTTGATCACAGGGAAGAACTTGGCAAAAAGAAGGAATAGCGTGAAGAACAATCCGAAGGTAAACAAATAGTCTCCGACATCATACATCGTTGGAGAGAAGTATGCCCAGCTTGATGGAAGGAAATCTCTGGAAAGAGATGTAACAATAATCACAAATCGCTCAAACCACATACCTATGTTTACAATAATGGACAGGATGAATGTCCAAACAATACTTCTTCTGATTGCAGGAATCCAGAATAACTGAGGGGAGATAACGTTACAAGACATCATTGTCCAGTAAGCCCACCAGTAATCATCTCCAAATGCTCTGTTGATAAAGGTATACTTTTCGTAAGGAACACCTGAATACCATGCGATAAAGAACTCTGTGATATAAGCAATACCCACAATAGAACCTGTCAACACGATAATCTTGTTCATGGATTCAATATGCTCCATGGTAATGTAGTCTTCCAGTTTGAAAACCACCCTGGTGATAAGCATAAGTGTTAACACCATGGCAAACCCAGAGAAGATCGCACCAGCAACGAAGTATGGAGGGAAGATAGTAGTATGCCAACCAGGAATAATAGAGGTAGCAAAGTCCATACTAACTATGGTGTGAACTGAAAGTACAAGAGGAGTAGATACACCGGCTAGTACCAGAGAAACAGCCTCATATCTTGACCAGGTCTTGGCAGAACCATCCCAGTTAAAGCTTAATGCTCCGTATATTACTCTTCTGATACCTGTTGCTCTCTCTCTGATAGTTGCGAAATCAGGAATAAGACCAACATACCAGAATACCAGTGATACAGTAAAGTAAGTACTGATCGCGAAAACGTCCCAAACAAGTGCTGAGTTAAAGTTAACCCACAAAGAACCAAAAGCGTTTGGTAACGGAAGTGCCCAATATGCAAGCCAAGGACGACCCATGTGCGCAAGAATAAAAGTAGCAGCACACATAACCGCAAAGATTGTCATCGCTTCAGCGGCACGGTTAATGGAAGTTCTCCATTTTTGTCTGAAAAGAAGAAGGATCGCTGAGATAAGGGTACCAGCGTGACCGATACCTACCCACCATACGAAGTTGGTGATGTCCCATGCCCAGCCGATTGTTTTGTTTAAGCCCCATAACCCAAGACCTTCGTACCAGGTCATCCACAGGCAATATCCTCCATATAAAAGGAGAGCGACTGAAGCCGTAAAAGCTATCAACCATGATTTTGTAGGCTTTCCTTCTACCTGCCTGCAAATATCTTCGGTAACATCAGGTATTTGTTTCCCACCGGTTACTAATGGTGGCCTTACGGGTGAAGTAACTTGCATATTTTCTTAAGCTTTATTAATATTTCTGATTTTAGTTAGATACGATATGTTAGGTCTCACATTGAGTTCCTCAAGAACATGGTAAGCTCTTGGCTTATTCAATTTGGTAATTTGCTGATACACTAAGCTATCCGGATTGTTAATATCACCGAAGATAATAGCACCTGTAGGACAAGCAGAAGCACAAGCTGTATTCACTTCCTGATCAGCCAGCTTTCTCTTCTCCTTCTTAGCTTTCAACTTACCATCCTGAATTCTCTGTACACAGAAAGTACATTTCTCCATAACACCTCTTGATCTTACGGTTACGTCTGGGTTAAGAACCATTCTACCAAGAGTTGTATTCATAGAAATGTTGGTTGCAAACTTATCATTTTCAAAGTATTTGAACCAGTTAAATCGTCTTACTTTATATGGACAGTTGTTAGCGCAATATCTTGTACCGAAACATCTGTTGTAAGCCATTTGGTTAAGACCTTCACTGCTGTGTGTAGTTGCAGCAACCGGACATACAGTTTCGCAAGGTGCGTGGTTACAATGCTGACACAACATTGGCTGGAAGGTAACCTGAGGATTAGCAGATGCTATTTCAAGATCCTTAACTCCTGTTCCTTCATCAGACTGGAAGTATTTATCGCTGCCTAATTCAGGTCTCTCCGCATCACTGCTATAATATCTGTCAATTCTGATCCAGTGCATTTCTCTTCTGTTCAGAACTTCCTGACGGCCAACTACAGGAATATTATTTTCAGCCTGACAACCTACCACACAAGCTCCACAACCTATACATGAGTTCAGGTCGATCACCATATTCCAATGGTGATTTGGCTTCGCATGATCATACCAGATATCCACTGCTGGATCTTCCGGACGTTTAGGACCGTCATGTGTATGAATCAATGGCATGTATCTGCCAGCATATGGATCTTTTTGATATTCTGCTAATGTTGCGTCCTGAACAATTGGACGAGCCATTAACGTATGGTGAGTTTGTGTCTGAGCTAACTTTCTGGTGCCAGTAGCTTTAGCAACAGTCACAACACCTGGTGTATAATCTAAAGAGGAATTATCAAAGTTAACGAAAGGATATACATCCACCCCTACATTGTCTCCTACCTTACCGGCAGCCGTTCTACCATAACCAAGAGCTATCGCAACAGTCTCACCTGCCTGTCCGGGTTGGATCAATACAGGCAATGCCTTTGGTAATGTTTTTCCATTATAGGTAACAGTCACCATATCCCCCATCTTAACCCCTAACTCATTCGCCAAACTTACCGGAAGAGAAGCGTAATTATCCCAGGTAACTTTTGTTACAGGATCAGGTAACTCCTGTAACCATGGGTTATTAGAGTGAGTACCGTAACCTAAACCTACCTTTTCATATATTTTTAACTCAATACCTTTGTTAGCTACTTTATATTTATTAGCTAAAGGTGAACCTATAGAACTTGCGCCTGAATACGCCGGAACATCCGTGAAGTTCGCATCATTGCTTGTATCTGTAGTAGCAGAAGCAGCAGCAACTTCAAATACTCCATCCTGCAACGCCTGCTCCCATGACTTCTGGCCATTAAGGATATTTGACTTCCAGAATTTCTTTACATATTCATAGTAGTCAGCTGGTTTACCTGCCCAAACAAGAAGGCTTTCCTGACCTGCTCTTGTTTTAAATAAAGGAGTAATAGTTGGTTGTCCAAGGCTATAAAATCCTTTCTTAGGCTCCGCATCATTCCATGCCTCCAAATAATGGTGGTCAGGGCATACATAAGTACAGGCTAGAGCTGTTTCATTGGCTCTTTCAGAAGTAGCTATTTTCAATCCGACTTTCTTCAACCCCTCAGCTAAAGAAGCTCCCATCGGATGATCGTAAACCGGATTACAGTTGTAGAAAATAACTCCATCAATCTGGCCTGCATTTACTTCTTTAATGAAGTTAACCATAGCCACATCATTTCCTTGCTTCTGATAAGAAGGAACTGTAAGGTCTATGGTAGCATCGTAGTTATTTAAAGTTCTGTTGATCTCATTTACCAACAGCTGGATATTAATATCGTTAGAACCACTTACAACTAAAGATTGTCCTTTATTAGCAAGTAATTCATTTTTTAGAGCTTTTAAAACGTCATTATCAACAGTTGGTACTCCAATATCAATACCGCTAATCAGTTTGTATAATGTCGCAAGATATACTCCCTCCATAGAAGGTTTGATTGGCACTCTCACGTCAGCATTACAGCCTGTTAATGACATTTGGCTTTCAAACTGATAGTGACGGCTCATTGTATTCTTATCTACAGAAAGCTTTCTGCCTGCAGCCCAAAGCCTTGCATACTCAATTGGAGAAATCCACGTACCAAGGAAATCCGCTCCAAAACTTACTATTACATTAGCCTTATCAAATTTATAGCTTGGTATTACTGCTTTTCCAAACATAGCCTTATTCGCAGCAAGAATACCATAAGCAGAAACCGGATCGTAAGTTATATGCTTAGCGGTTGGATAGGTAGCTATAAAGTCGTTAATGACACTCTTAGTAGAAGGGCTGAAAATGGTATTGGAAACTATTCGGATATTTCCACCTTTAGCCTTAATATTTTGCAACTCAGCAATCACCTTCTTATCTACTTCTTCATGAGTTGCCTTTGTATTGTTAATTAAAAATCCTTTTAATCGGGTATTATCATAAAGAGATAGTACTGAAGCCTGAGCTCTTGCACTTGTACCTCCAAATGTAACTCCGGATAATTTGTTTCCTTCTATTTTGATCGGTCTTCCTTCTCTTGTCTTTACCACTACCGAACAATATTCATCCCCACTCTGGAATGTAGAAGCATACCAGTTAGCAATACCTGGCTCTACTTCTTCCGGCTTAATAA
>DATCKK010000021.1:0-5578 GCA_036562325.1 Cytophagaceae bacterium
CATATAAAATACTAGAAGAAGGAATAAATCAGTTAAAACGGTTTGGGCCGGGATTTTCATTAGATGATTTATGCGCTGCAATTAATATTTCCCAAAAAACTTTTTATTCCTTTTACCAAAGTAAAAATTACTTTCTGCAGCAACTTCTATTGACTCTTGTTAATGACTGGAGGCTTAATCTCCAAAACAGTACACTGGTAAATAAAGATATAAAAAACACCATCATTTCAATCCTCACCTATCATATTGATGAACTAATAGAATTTAACGTTAATTTCCTTCGAAACCTAAGAACCAAATTTCCCAAGGAATCGTTGATCATTGACGGCTATTATAATGAATTAACACAGGAATTACTTTCTATACTAACCGAAGGAAAAAAGAATAACCAGGTGAGGAAAGATTATAACCTGAAAGCTTTTCTGGAAAAAGAAAAAGTATTTTTCGAATACCTGCTAACAAACTACAATATCTTAATAGTAAAAGATGACTATCTGAAATTGCTGGAATTATCATTAGATAGTATACTAATCAGGAGGTCTGCTTAATTATTAAGCACTAAGTAAGACTCATGCCAGAGTCTTTGTTCTTACTTAACCTATCCCCTTCAGAAAGGCCCATAAAAACAAAGGCTGCCCTATGGACAGCCCTTGAACATATATTTATTAACACCTTTAAACTGTAGCTTTCGACAACTTCAATACAGGGAATCGATATTGTAATAAGGCAAAACTACCGAATAAGACACCTGAATAAACCAAATCACCTAATAAGGTGTTGGCATAAAATGGTATCGCTGCCGTATAACATGCCATTAAGCCTTCTATCGATTTTGGATATAAGCTCATGCTGGCCCATGTTCCGAAATTGGAAATTACAAAAAACAGGATGCTTGCTCCCACCGCCCCAAACAACACTCTTGAAAGAGTAACTTTTGAAAACAATACAAAACCTAATGCAAATATGGCGACATAACAGATATATTGCCAGTAAAAACCTTCGTACAACCAGTTATACTCACCGGCATAAATAAACTTGGTAATAAAGAAATCACTTATCAGCGTAGCTGCCAATGGTATTAAAAAGGCTTGCCACTTTCTTGAGAAATGGGCTGCACCAAAAAGAGCTATAGCCCCTAATGGGGAAAAATTAAGCGGATGTGGTATCAGTCGGCTGAAGGCAGCCAGCAGGATCAGGGTAATTAGTACTCCAACCCGCAGATTAACTTTCTTTTGGTTCTCCATTGTAAATCTATTCATTATAGGTACAAAGATATAATTATATTTAAATTACGTAAAATCAATAAAAATAAAATTCTCCCGGAGTTATTCCTACCTGAAAACTATTTATCAGTGTTCCATCGGATTTGTACCGGTAAACTTTTCCCTTTTGAATGTAATCAATTGCATCTGAGACATAAACTATTCCTGAATCGGGTTGAATACCCAGGCCCCAAATTTCTATACCATTCGGGGATATTAAGGGTTGAGCAGGCAACTGTGTCTGATAAACAGATAGTTGATAAACTCCATCATTCAGATAATACAAAGTATCTCTGCTCCCATTAATTCTCAATCTCCAGGGTTCATAAGAAGAATTGGCAAAAGGAAGTGTTACCTCCACATCCAGAGTCACAGGATCTATTCGATGAAGGCTTCCTGGTGTTTCATTTTTCTTTCCTCTACACAATACCCATAGTTTACCATCCCGATCCAGCTGTAATGAATTGGGCGCTTTTCCTAATTGTATACTGTCCGTAATTTTATCGGAAGAAATATCGACCACATATAAATACTCCTTTTCGATATTCGTAACAAATACTCTGGATGATGTCATTAATAGTTCCTCTGTCCATCCGGCACAAGGAATTTCTTTTACTTTTTTATTGGTAGTTAAATCAATAACAGAAATAGCATTGCCGAAAAGGTCCGTAACATAAGCTTTTTCAGGAGTTACCCCTAAAAAATAACGTGGCGAGGTCAAGCCCTGGATTACTCCAATGGAACTAAAATCATTCGGATCGACTATTTCTATTTTTCCCGAATTATTAACTACCACATAAGCCTTTCCATCAAATACATTTATTGACTGACAAACATCACCCAGTGGCCTTTTATTGGCTGCCTGGAAAACATCTTCCGTTACCTTTCCATCTGAAAAGTTATAATAACTAACAGAGCTATTGCCGTACTGAAAGTTTCCTTCATTAATAATAAATACTCCTGATGCTTTACTGGTAGAAATTGGTACTTCAGGTTGAATATCCGGCTTGTCACTCACACAAGATCCCAGAAAGAGTAAAGAAAGAATTGAAATAAGCTTAATAATTCCTCGTTGCATAACAGATTTTTTAAATTGCTTTTATTTTACCACCAACTTTTTAGTAATCACCTTATTTTCCTTAATTATTTTTACTATATACAACCCTTGCTGCATAGACTCTAATGACAGATTCATGTCATTTTCATATCCTATGGCTTCTTTAACTACTTGTCCTGAGTTATCATAAATCTGTACATAATATTCTGACATATTCGGATCACTAACCTTTATTGTAAGTAAATTTCCTTCAGCTACAGGGTTTGGATATATAGTTAACGTTCCGGAATCATACGAATAGTTAATACCTGTAGAAGCATTGGTATTTATAACACCTACTCCTGTAAGATCAAACCCACCTGCATCAAATTCCGTCGGCCAGGGATCGTTTATTGCATTACCATAGATATCGTAGGTAGCATAAAGTGGATTTATACTTCCAACTACATCCACTACACGTACATGAGTAATATTATTAAGATCCAAACCTGCTGAGTCTTTCAGGTCTTCCAGATCAAAAGGAGTTCCATAAGGAGCTACATATTTTCCGGCAAGGTTATGTAGATTCTTAGGATCTGTTAATCCAAAACTTGGTGTTTGAGTAGAAGCATCTGTCAAAGAAACCGCCGGAAAGCGAACAAAACGATTTCCATCCGAACTTACTTCCACAAAAGCTAATTCTAAAAATGCTTTATCTTCACTGGCAAGACCATTTTCAAACACTACAAAATCAAATCCATCTCCATTCACTATTGGAGTTGAAAACGTAAGAGTAGCCGAACCTCCATCTCCCAAACTTACTACTCCTGCATCTGGCTTTCCAAGTACCATCGAAGGACTGCCTGCTTTAGCATCAGGAGATGAAGCGTCAGATATATTTTGCGGCCCTCGTTCCACAACCACAGAAGTGGCCCAGGCAATAATATTTGCATTATCTTTATGAATAGCCGTTGTTCCTTCTACATCAACTGTGGGGGCAAATCTTAAGTCATTAAAGTTATCAATAGCAAAGAAAGCAGGAGTATTCATACCAAATTCTCCAACATCAGATGAGGCCATCGAAAATGCTATACTGTCTACCATGCCCAAGGGAGTAAGATCCACCCATTTCCAATAATCCACTATATAATCTTTAGAATTATCATCAAACCTGTAATCAGCCAAATAAACCTCTACGTTATTTCTTGTCGATACTCCATTTCTATAGCCGGTTATTGTAACTTTAAACCAGTCGGGATCATTACCGGCCTCACCTCCAAATTTTTTGGCAAACTGATCTCCATCTTTCATACTTAGTGCCGCATACGTTGTATTGGTCATATACAAACCTCTGACTAGTTTGCCAGCTTCCGAACCTGTCAGCTTAATACCCACATTGCTTCCGGTTGCCACCGCATAATTGGCAGATCCTCCATAACCTCCACCGGTAAATGCACTATACAGATTGGAGTAGCCCGGATTGGTATTATCTGTTTTATTTGAATAGGCAAATCCTTCCAGCCAATAAGACCATTCAGTATGATATTCATTATGAAAATACGCTTCCCCACTTTGAAACCCTCCGGAATTATCGGAACCATTCCAATAAGAGTCTTCCGTTAAGATAAGGTCATCAAATGTCGATACCGTTTGCGCAATTGTCTCTAATGATATAGATATAAGTGCTAATGCAATCATTAGTCTTAAATAAGCAGAGTTCGTTTTCATTATATTGATGATTTGTTCTTTTATGATTATTGGTTAAAATAAACTGAAATACCGGCCTGGTAATTTCTCAAAGGCATTGCCTGCCAAAGTACTACCTGGTAAGATTCATTCCATAGGTTGTTTACTTTTACATGAAGATTAAAACGAAATTTGGTGTAGCTAAAATTTTGAGAAAGAGTTATATGGCCTAACTGATAAGCTTCTATATAAGCAGTATTATCTGTAGAGGTAAACCGATTGCCGACGTAGTTATGTATATAATTCAAATACAATTTACGATAATACAATGCCAATACTCCTTGTCCGCTATAGATGGGTACATATATCAATTGTTTCTTTAAACTATTATCATTAATGGAAGAAGCTTTTTCATTAGTAGAAACCACATAGTTGTATAACATGGATAATTCTACTCTAACCTGTCCCACTTTCAGGGATGATTTTAACTGACACTCCAATCCTCTGGACCATATAGCCTGTATATTTCTGGGTGTCCAGTAGCCCGAATAGGGTAACCAAAGAATTCGATTATTAACATTTGAATTAAAAAATGTTAATCCAAAATCATGTATAGTATTTTTTATTGGTTTGTTTACTATGACACTCAACTCTTCACTCCATTCAGACTCCGGCTTAAGATCAGGGTTTCCTCCCGGCCTCCAATACAAATCATTAAAAGTAGGAACACGGTAATTCCTGGAAATATTCGCTTTTACTTTTACTCCTTTAACTACCGATCCCTCTACTCCTATTGAAGGCATCACCGGCATCAACGATTTTTTTATTGCTTCCTGACGAATACAGGCCACACCTTTCCATGAACCTGGTTGGTTTTGCAGTTTATATGAAGCAAATAAAGCTGTCCGGTTCTGTGTAGGTGTATTTTCATACCCGTCAGAATTAGCCAGATTATAAGTGTTATTTATACCAATATTCAACAATTGATTGTTGGTTAAATAAATGTTTGATTCTACTTCTGTGATGGATGATTGAAAATGAGAATTAGCATGTATATTAATAAGAGAATCGGAATAAGGAAGAAACTCATTAAAGTAGGCAGATCGAACAAATAAAGTAGCCTTTCTTCCGGCTCTCTTCCATTGTCCTGCAATACGGGTAAACCTGTTTTCAAGCGTTGCTATGCTAGAATAACCAAGCATAGAAGGTGGTACTTGCCTGAAGTTATCCTGCAACCAAAGTCTTAAATCTAGTTGTTGATTTTGTTTGATCTTAAAATAGTTTTCAAATAGTAAACCTTGCTGTTCAACGCGGGCATTCCTCTGGCGGACTTCAGGATTCCCAGGCAAAGCGGTATTAATAAAAGGGAAGTTATTTTCAGCGGAATAGTTATAAAGCTTTAAAGAACTTACGATCTTTTTTCTACTTATTTTTAAATCCAACGTTTGATGCCATCTCTCAAAGCTTCCATAGCTGGTGCTAACACCCGCCTGAATTCCTTTATTAAACTCAGGTTTATTATTAAGATGAATTGTCCCTCCTATGGCTCCACTGCCAAACAAAGCACTACCTCCACCATATTGTACCTCTATAT
>DATCKK010000024.1:0-3885 GCA_036562325.1 Cytophagaceae bacterium
TCTTTGACCAATTTGACCAGGAGCTTTATCAGTTAAGCCTCACCTACGATCAGGGATTGCCAGGAAATAAAACTGTAGAATATCCGGCACAAACAGTTTACAATAAGTTTCTGGACAATGATGTGACACTTGCCAATAAAAACCTGAAAGACCTGAAGATCACATGGAACCCGAAGAGAATAATATTTGAGGATGGCAGTATTGAAGAATAAAACTCTAAATCGCTAAGTTTTTAATGGTCAGGTGGGCAACTGTAATAATCAAAGCTGGATGAATTACGTACGCTTTCAATAGTTAGAAAATTAGAGTTTTAGAATTTATAATTTTGTAATTATCTCCGGATTCTATTAAATTACCTTGACTTATTAACCTTAATACTATGCTTAAAAATCTGTTATTAATAGCTTCAGTTACACTGCTTTTGACAACTGCCTGCAAAAAGGAAAAGACTAACACTTCTGAAAATAAATCCAAATCCAAGGCTAAATCCAGCCCTGCAGCAGCCACAAAGCTTTCTGATAAAGAGCTACTACAAGGTGACTGGGTGTTAGAAGTTGACATCTGCTGTGGAAGAAATAAGCGAACCCGCCAGGGAGCAGAATTGGACTTCACTAAAGAATTGATATTTCAGGACACTTCCGTATACATCCATTATCAGAAAAAAGGAGAACCTCTTCAAAAAGAGCTACATGGATATAAAACCAAAACAGAAGAAAGCTCCTATGGCAGCACCAAATATATCAATCTGGGCTTTCCCAACCGATATGGATTATACTCAGTATCCAAAGACACGCTCATTATAGATTATGGTTACATGGACCTTCAGAAAGAGATCTATTTGAGAAAAAAGAAACAGTAAAATAAGATTGGGAATTTTAAGTTATAGGTAATAAGTGATAATTTAGAAACTACCATAAAAGTAGCTAATAACAAATAAACTTCAATCTACAAGCTTCCCCCGGAATCTGCCATTAGGAGGTTTGATTTTGAAGTTTATTTGTTTTTTATTTTTTAGAATTATAAAGTTTATTTCAATGATCAAAGTAACATGTTGCGAATTATAATACTTCTGATTGCTCTTTCAACCTCTTTGTATTCTTATGGTCAAAACTATTGGCAACAACGGGTAAACTACACCATAAGCGTAAAGTTAGATGATCAAAACCATAGTCTGAAAGGTTATGAAGAAGTACAGTATATCAATAATTCTCCTGACCGGATACATTTTATCTATTTTCACCTTTGGCCCAATGCTTATAAAAACGACGCTACGCCTTTTGCACGCCAACAGGACCATTCAAAAGAAAAGCCATTCCTCTTTTCAAAAGATAATGTCAGAGGCTATATAGATAGCCTTGACTTCAAAGTAGATGGATTTAAGGTAGAAACCCGATTTGAAGACGGTATTATAGACATCGTACGGGTATTTCTTCCCAAACCGCTCGATCCGGGCGATACGGCCATTATCACAACACCATTTTATGTAAAACTCCCCAATACCTTTTCACGCCTGGGACATGCCGGGCAATCATATCAGATTTCTCAATGGTATCCGAAGCCTGCCGTCTATGACCGCAAAGGATGGCACCCTATCTCCTATCTGGACCAGGGAGAATTTTATTCGGAGTTTGGAAAATTTGATGTTTCCATAACACTTCCTGAAAACTATATTGTAGGTGCTACAGGACAACTGCAAAACCCGGAAGAACTTGAGTGGCTCAATCAGCTGGACTCCATTACCAGGACAAAATCTTTTAAAAGCCAGCCACCAAGGCCTGTTCCTCCATCTTCCTCCAAATACAAAACACTTCGATATGTCCAGGACAGCATTCACGACTTTGCCTGGTTTGCCGATAAGAGATTTAATGTAGTAAAAGGAGAAGTTACTCTCCCCCATTCTGCACGAAAAGTTACTACCTGGCAATTGTTCCTGGATGAAAATGCCTTGGCATGGCACCGGCACAGAAATGATATCAACGACGCTGTATATTATTATTCATTATGGGTAGGCGACTATCCTTACACACAGATAACCGCAGTGGACGGAGCCTTAAGCGCAGGTTCCGGTATGGAATACCCGATGGTTACTGTCACTATTCCGGAAGCCATCATACATGAAGTGGGGCATAACTGGTTTTATGGTATTCTGGCTTCTAATGAAAGAGAGTATGCCTGGCTGGATGAAGGTGTAAATAGCTATATAGAAAACCGGATTGCAGAAATGAGAGACCCTGAGGAAGGCACATTATCTTTTTTAACCAAATCTCCTTTGTTCCGAAACCTACTGGATCTTCATGACATAAAAGCATCACAGCTAAACAACCTCGGATATCAGATGGCGGCAAGCCGGGGAAAAGACCAGCCTTGTGAACTACACTCCAAGTACTATACTAAAAACAACTATGGCACCATAGTGTACATGAAAACGTCAGAGATGATGAAGTATCTGGCTGCTTATCTGGGACAGAAACGTTTCGATGCCGCCATGCAACAATATTATGAACAATGGAAATTCAAACATCCATATCCGGAAGATATGCAACAAGTGTTTGAAGAAGTTACCGGAGAGAATCTGGACTGGTTCTTTAAGGGACTTATACAAACAACAGAGAAACTCAATATTTCCATAAAACATATCAACACTACAGACTCTGTTATTACAGTAGATGTTGTCAACAAAACCGCTTTTCCCCTACCGATACCTGTCAGCTATGTAATCGACACAACGGTAATAGCAACAATCTGGACCAAGCCCCTTGCCGGCGACACTACCATTCAATTTAAACGATTAGCTAAAAAAGGGAAGATAATAGCAGACCACACCTATCTTATTCCTGAGTTAAACAGAGATAATAATCAAATACGGTTAACCGGAATTTTCAAAAGCTGGAAATCCATAGAGCTGCAACCCTTTGCAAGTATTGAAAAGAACTCGGTCAAATACCTGCATTATTTCCCGGTAGCAGGAGCCAATACTACGGATAAGTTTATGCTGGGAATGGCTTTTTATAACAGCAGCCTAATTCAGAGAAAGCTGTGGTATTTTGCAATGCCTATGTATTCCTTTCATCAAAATGAGATCAACGGTATTTACAGCCTATCCCTATCCATTACTCCTAAAGGCTATGCGTTTTCAGAGATCAGGCTATCCGGACTTATTCAGAAATTTGCATCTTATACAAAGTATAACCCTCAGTTAACCCTGTTCCACAAAAAGACCAATATGTACCAGTGGAAATACATAACCCGTCTCGGTTACAACTATATCACAGATGATATTTTAAGTCCATTACATGCCGTAGAAATAAGGCATAGTATTCATAAAGAAACCACTCTCAGATCATTCGCAGCCAATGGAGAACTCAGTGGTTACAGAAATGATGTGAATACAGATGCACCTAACGCTTTATTGCTTAGAGGATGGGTAAGAGTTGCCAGAAAATACCAACCAAAAAAAGAAGTGGCTTTACGAATATTTGGAGGTAAATTCTTATACAAAGATGGCCATAGCCCTATCTTCATAGGTTTGAGTGGCAGCCCGGATTATTTAAAGCAATCTGTTTATCTTGACCGTGCACAGATATCTCCCATATCCAGAGGTTTTATAAGACAAACGGATGAAAAAGACGGTGCATTTAAAAATTTCATCCCCTTATATTCCTCAAACTGGATGACTACAGCCTCACTGGAAGCTGACCTGCCAGCCACATTCTTATCGGTATATGGAGATTTGGGATTATCTTCCGGGTACAATGGTTTACTTTATGGAGCCGGCTTTTATGTCAAACTAATAAAAAATTATTTCAGAATTTATCTGCCTGTTGCCGGAACCAAATTCCAGAACTCAATACCGGAATCATTTAATGATTTCAAGTCCAATATCCG
>DATCKK010000035.1:0-4720 GCA_036562325.1 Cytophagaceae bacterium
GTATAGAATTGAATTAAAATAACGATAACAATAATAGCGAGGAAAGAATATATAATATAGGCTATGGTAGTTTTATACCAGGGAGTAAGTATAATAAAGCTGAAGGAAGACTCCTTGCTTTCTTTGCCATAGATGTTTTTGGCAATGACTCTGAATGTATATTGTCCCGGAGCTAGATTGGTATATTCCTTTTGCAGAGAACTTGTCCATTCTGACCAGTCTTTTTCTAGTCCTTCTAATTTAAATTTGTAAGTGATCTTTTCAATATCTTCGAAGTAGCCAGCCGATACAAAGAATTTAAGGCCATTGATGGAGTATGGGATTCTGCTCAGCTTTTCATTGCTGTTATTATTTTTAGCTGTCATGCCGGCAAAAACGATGGAGTCCGCCTGATTGCTTTTTTCCACCCGCTGTATTAGGGCATGAAACGTTTCATCAATATCTTTTACAATTTCACTATTATAAATAATAACACCGTTAGCAGTAGAGAAGATGGTAACTGCGTTATTTATCGATTCTATATATTCAATATTGAGATTTTTTAACTTATGAAATGGTTGATTGAATAATTGTAATTCTCCATTGCTATCGCGGTAGATATTGCCGATTTCATTGATCAGGTTAAGTTCTTTGTTGTCTTGCCCTTCTGCAAGAAACCATATACTATTGTTGGCACCTTCAAATAACCCTTTCACGGGCACCTTCCCTGTTAGCTTAGTAAGCGACTCTTCTTCATAAAATTGGTTGGTTTGCTCATTGAATTTATAAATCCCTTTTTCGGTGGCGAATAAAATTTCATTATGAACCTTAAATACTATATTACCAGTACTTGCAGGGAGTCCGTGTTGCTTCGTGTAGAACTCTAATGAACCAATACTGTCAAGTGAATGGTTAAGCCGGATCTTCCAGATACCTTTGTTAGCGTGGCTTATCCAAATATTTCCAGCGGTGTCTACTTCAATGTATTTCGAAGATTCTGAAAAACCGTGTATTGGCCCTTTATAGTTCCATTTGTCGTTTTTCCACTCCATCAAAAAGAGGCCGTTGTAATGCCCTACCAGCAACAGATTTTCGTTTTCTTTAATCTTTCGAAAAATCCAGGCTCCGTATTCACGGTTTTCAAGATGTTCTGCAGACTTTCCGTTTACTTTGTATACTCCATTATGATGTCCAACCAATATTCTGTTTTTTTCATAAGACACTGACCGGATCTCGCCTTTGGTAGATTCAATAAACTCAAAGCGGTTATACGATGCTGTACCCTCCCAGTCTTTGACATACAATCCCATATTTGTACTTGCGTACAGTTTGTTGCCAATTAGTTTGGTGGCTACTACACTTCCTTCAAGTCCATATAGTTCATTTAAAATGGAAAATGGAGAAGTGATATTTACATGGTCTAGTCCATTTTCGAGGGCAAGCCAAAGATTCAGATGTTTGTCCTGATAGATTGTTCTTACAGAATTATTTTGAAGTCCGGTTTTTTTGTTAAGGTGAAGAAGAATGTTCCCCTTCTTATCTATGATGGCCATCCCGTTTTGTTGAGTACCGAGGGCATAGTTCCCATTTTTTAGTTGGATGGCAGAAAATATTATGTTGTCACTAATGAATTTGTTGACCGGAAAATCCAGAGGGACTATAGTGTCTGCAGTTAAAAGGAAACATCCTTTGACGTTATCAATGATAAGTATGTCATTGCCTTCATAAGGAAGCATGGCATGGATAGCTCTTCTTTCGTGTAAAAAGAAACCTCCTCCTTTTACCAATACCAGTGAATCTCCTACTAGTTCCAGAAGGCCAATATCGTCTTGCTCAACAAAGAATCGCTCGTTTACATAAAAGCTGTATTTGTATTTTTTCTCATCCTGGAAAACTTTTATGGTGTCGTCTTGATAGATGTAGATGGCTGTATTTGTCTGAAAAATTACGCCATATCTGGTTACATAAGTTTCCCAGATATCATCAAAGTTTCGGTATTGGTTGGGTATTTTATGCCTTAAAGAAGTGTAAACCAGCCTGCCTGACTCATCTGGTTCCAAAAAGCCAAAATCTACTTGTGCTCCGAGGTATATTCTTCCGGTTTTTTCATCAAGGGCGAGTGACCTTACACGTGATTTATTGGCATTGGGGATCAGCGACCAGGTATGTCCATTAAACTGAATAACTCCTCCCGGCCCTCCAAAATACATTATGCCTTTTTCATCTTGCAGGATAGACCAATTTTCGGTTAGCTGAGGCAATTTGTGTGTGGTGTAGCTCTGAATATAAGGCGTACCATTATAGCTTTGTCCGAATAAGGAAATCGGAATAATGCAAATTAAACTTAAATAAAGCAAAAAATGCTTCGCCATATACATAATAAGGTAGATGGAGAAGTTTTACGGATATCAGCGAGTTAAGTTGAATGATGTAAGACTAATATCGGATAAATTGTATTATTCGGCTTTTTCCGGCTCCATATCAAAGGAATGGCTGTGGAGTTTTTTATAAAGCCCATTTTTTTGGAGTAGTTCGGAATGATTACCTCTCTCAACAATACGGCCTTTGTCAATCACAATGATTTCGTCCGCATGTTGAATAGTGCTCAATCTGTGGGCAATAACTAAAGATGTTCTGTTTTTCATCAGATTGCTTAAGGCTTCCTGTACCAGTTTTTCAGATTCATTGTCCAGTGCAGAAGTAGCCTCATCCATAATCAGAATAGGAGGGTTTTTTAGTACGGCTCTTGCAATGCTGATACGTTGCCTTTGTCCACCAGATAGTTTCATTCCGCGGTCACCGATTATGGTATCATAACCATTTTCTGTTTGCAGAATAAAATCGTGGGCGTTAGCAATTTTGGCAGCCCGTATCACATCTTCTTTAGAAGCATCGGGTTTGCCGAAAGCTATATTATTGAATATGCTGTCGTTAAATAGAATGGACTCCTGGGTTACAATCCCCATAAGGGCTCTTATCGATTGTGTGGAGCAATCTTTCATGGGTTTTCCATCTATTAGTATTTCTCCGGCAAGTGGGTCGTAAAATCTCGGCGCCAAATCTGCCAAAGTAGATTTTCCTCCTCCTGAAGGCCCTACGAGGGCAACCGATTTTCCTTTTTCGATAGTAAAGGAAATATCTTTCAATACAAGCTCTGATTCGTATGAGAAGGAAATGTTTTTATATTCAATACTATGATGAAACCCATCTAATTGTATAGCATCCTTTTTTTCCCTGATAGGGGATTCGGTGTCAAGAATAGAGAAAATTCTTTCACCGGCAGCGAGGCCTCTTTGGATATTTGTTGCTGCAGATGAAATGGCTTTTACCGGAACAAGTATTTGATAAAAAGATACGATGAAGAAGAAGAAGGCACTCGGTTCTAATTCACCTGTAAATACCATATTACCTCCTATCCATAAGATAACTGCCACAACTGAAACACCCATAAACTCAGATAGCGGAGAAGCAGATTCTCTGCGGTTACCCATGGTGTTTACCAAAGTTGAATATCGATGATTTTCTTTGGCGAATTTTTCTTTAATATATCTTTCTGCATTGAATCCCTTCATTACTCTTAAGCCTGAAATAGTTTCATCAATGATGCTTAAGATATTACCCAAGGATTGTTGGCCTTCTACAGATTCTCTTTTAAGTTTTTTACTAATCATGGATATAATGAGGCCGGAGGTCGGTAGTATTAAAAGGGTATAAATGGTCAGCTCCCAGGACAGGGTGAATAATACGGTAAAATAAATAATTACAGTGGCAGGGTCTCGGAAAAATACCGTTAATGTGCTTATTACGGAGTTTTCTACTTCCAGTACATCGCTGGTAATTCTTGACATGAGGTCTCCTTTACGCTCATTAGAGAAAAAGCCAATATGAAGGCTTAATATTTTATCAAATAATTTTTCTCTGATATTTTTAACTACTACAGACCGGACACTGGATAAAGTTCTTGCAGATAAATATTTAAAAAGATTGGCCAGCAAGTTCGAGCCTACCAGAAAGAAGCAAATGATTATAAGTGTAGTGGCTTTCCCATATTCCTGAATCAGTATAACAGAGTAATAATCGAACATGCTCTTCAGATACTTCATATCCAGTGCGGGTTCAGGAAGTGTAGTTCTCTCATAGTTCACATTATTGAAGAGAATATCCAGCACCGGCATCAGGAAGGTAAAGTTCAACAATCCGAAGACGATAGCCAGAAATGCGAAAAGGGAATAAGGAACTACAAACCTTGTAAGCGGTTTGGCAAAGGATAAAATCCTGAAATATGTTTTCATGCTATTTGTTTCTAAAACTCATGTAGCCTTTGCGGAATATTCCACCTCAAGGACAATGTTGTAAAGTTCGTATTTGAATCATAAGTATCCAAAGTACTGTCTGACTTTCTTATCGTGTGTGTAAGGTCTGCAAACATATTATGTGTAATTTGATAAGAAACTGTGAGGCTGGCAAATTTAATAGTGGTAGCTACCCCCTGTCCGATGAAATTTCCGTGCTCACGCTCCCGGTCTCTGTAGTCCAGTAATACATTGCTTCCCCAATTGGAACCTAATGTGTCAATACCTGTTTTGACATAAAATGCTTTAGCCGTGAGCCTTAACTTTGAAATAGGCTGATAACGGATTAATCCAAGATATTCATATAAATTGGCCCCTAATGGATGTGCCAGTGGCTGATTATAATGAGTGTAATTGGTATATCCATCCGAATGAGCATAAGTATATGG
>DATCKK010000039.1:0-10191 GCA_036562325.1 Cytophagaceae bacterium
ATATAGAAGCTGGCCAGCCTAAAGCAGAAGCTGAAAAGATAGAACTGGAAGCTCTTGCTGAAAGAGTGGCTAACCTCAATGAAGACCTTGTTTTCCAAAACCAGCAACTAACAACTAAATCGGGTATTTACAACCAGGAAAACATTCTTTTCCATCAACAACAGAATAAAGTAGCAAGCCTGGAACAAGAAATTTCATATAAACAGGCCGCCTGGGAAAGCAGCAAAGAAAGAATTTTAAAAAATCAGGAAGAGTCCAAAAAGACAGAAGAAGAGATTAAACAACTGGAAGAAAAAGCCGATATAAGTGAGGAAGAATTAATAGAATTATATAAAGAAAAAGAGGCCATAGAACTAGGTGTTAATGAAGCAGAGAAAGATTACTATGCAACCCGTGGCTTGATTGATTCTCTCGAAAAAGAGATTAAAGAATACAGAAGCAGGAGAGAAAACAGTGACAGCCTTCTGGTACAGTTACAGAATCGGTTAAATGAAAACAAGCTATCATTAACATCGATCAAAGAAAGACTTTCGGTTGAATTCAATATCTCTTTGGATGACTTGTTGAATGAAGAAACATCTGAAGATGCAGCAGAATTGCCATCGGAAGAAGAACTGAAAGAGAAAGTACAGCAGATTAAAAACACACTTGATAAACTTGGGCCAATTAATCCAATGGCTATGGAAGCTTATCAGGAGATTCAGGAAAGAAATAAGTTCATCTGCGAACAAAAAGACGACTTATTAAAAGCAAAAGAATCATTATTATCAACGATCTCAGAAATTGATACAGTTGCGAAAGATACCTTTATGGAAGCTTACAACAACATTCGTGAGAATTTCATAAAAGTATTCCGGTCACTCTTCACAGAAGAAGACAGTTGCGATTTAAAGTTAACCAATCCTGATGACCCATTAGAATCTACTATAGATATCATAGCCAGGCCAAAAGGAAAACGGCCATTAACAATAAATCAATTATCAGGAGGAGAAAAGACTTTAACAGCAATATCCTTACTGTTCGCAATTTATCTGATCAAACCTGCTCCGTTCTGTATCTTTGACGAGGTAGATGCGCCATTGGATGATGCCAATATTGATAAGTTCAATAACATCATAAAAAAATTCTCCAAAGAGTCTCAATTTATTATTGTTACGCACAACAAGCGTACTATGGCAAGTACCGATGTTATTTACGGTATTACCATGCTGGAGCAGGGAGTTTCAAGGCTTGTACCAGTGGATCTGCGTTCACTGGCCTAACTGACAGGTATACTTTAACTTAAAAGGGAAACAAGCACTGAAACGAATTTACTATTGAAAGTTTAGCTTAAACAACTGTTTAATACAGACAAAAAGCTGCCTTGTGGAAGGGGCAGCTTTTTTGTTTACCTAATTGAAAATAAGATATGCTTATAAACAGCAAATATTTTTGAGTTATTTATATTTTTGGATCCATTTATGGGCGCTCTCCAAAGAAGTAAAAAATTGAGCAGGAATTGGAGGCTTACTAAAGTTCAGGAAAAAATTGATAATGATAGTAGTTACATGAGACTCTGTGTAAACTATTGCACCTGCTTTCATCAAGCGATAGTTTAAATCAGAATTTTGAAAACTTCTTGCGCTTTTCGTCCAATAGGCCACTTCCCGACAATCCCAGATAGTTGCATAAGGTGTATTACCACATAATAACTCACGATCATTCATCACTTTAATTGCACACTCTTCGTCAATTACTACGCCATTTAAGTACCTGCCCCAAAACACGCCGTCTTCTATCCGCATTTCTATGTACTCATTTTTCAGATACTTTTTTTCAGTCATCTTTTTAGTAAAGAATTTTTAAATAAGTTAACTCAAAAAATTGTATTAGAAAAACAATATAGAATCTTTCACGCATTACTCCTTACACTTTTTTGAATTTTTATCTGCCATAACTTATTGAACACTTATGATTGTCTCTATGTCAAAGTTTTAAAAATAATGTGTTAAATTTGTTTTTAACTATTTCAAAAAATATGTCATTCATCAACTTCATCCGAAGGTTTAAGATTTCTTATAGCTTATATAACATCTTTCAGTTCAGGAGATTAAAATACATTCAGCAGCAATACAAAAAAAGAGGGATCAGAAAAAGGTACTTTTCTTCTGTACAGGCGAGTGATTTTAAAGGCCTTGAAGCTGAAAAGCCCTGGCTGGATGAGAAAAACTCCCAATTTGTTTTACCTAATAATGCCAATTTTCGTGCGCTTCCGGTTAACTTACAACAAGTTCTTTTGCCTTGGTCTGAAAAAGGATATGCTATCATAAGAAATTTCTTCACACCTGAAATGATGGATAAAATAAATGAAGAAATTGAATCCATGTTGGCTTCAGGTGAGGTAGCGTATAGATACCGAAATAAAATCATGTTCGCTTACAAAAAGTCCGAAACAATAAAACAAGCTGGACTTGACAAACAATTGAAGAACATTCTCGAATTACTGCTAGGCAGGGAAGTAATACTGTTTCAATCTATTAATTTTATAACAGGAAGTGAACAGGCTGCACACTCTGATACTATACATATGACCACACACCCATTAGGTTTTTTAATAGCTGTTTGGGTTGCTCTTGAAGACATTGATGAAGATAACGGGCCTTTATTTTATTATCCCGGAAGCCACAAGTTGCCCTATATCCTTAACACACATTATAACCACGGAGGCACTCGTTATCAATTAGGTAAGACTCCTTATAAAAACTACGAAGAAAAAATCCAGCAGGTAATACAGGAAAACACTTTTGAGAAACATATTTTTAAAGCTAAAAAAGGCGACATATTAATATGGCATGCTAATCTGCTTCACGGCGGTGAGATAGTGAATAATAAAGCACGAACAAGAAAAAGCATGGTTTTCCATTATTACGCTAAGGATGTAGTATGCTATCATGAGATAACACAAAGGCCTGCATTAATTGATAGTTATTAAAATCATCTTATTCTTTGAGGTAAATACAAAACTCCGTTCCTTCATGTAGTTTGGTATTTACCTCTATACGCCCATTATTATTATCAATAATTCTTTTTACAATATAAAGGCCGACACCAGTACCATCTACATGATCATGTAATCGCTTGAACATCCCAAAAATTTTATCCTTATGGCAATCCTCTATTCCTAATCCATTATCTCTTACTTTAATAACTACTTCACCATTTTCACATCCACAATACACATAAACCTTAGGTACTCTGTGAGGATGGCGATATTTGATCGCATTACTAAGCAGGTTATATAATATACTCTTAAGGTTGGCTTTAGAAAACTTCAAACACGGCTTTCTTTCACAATCCACAACTATCTCTGCCTTATTAGATAAGAGCATATCGTTTATACTCAACTTAATTTCCTCTACCAGGCTGAAAAGATCTATATCTACAACATCATCCGTAAAGCTTTTATTTACCTTGCCTATTTCTGATAAATCCTGAATGGTACCTTTAAACTTCGCTATGGATTGGTTCACTAAATGAAGGATCTCTTTAACTTCCCGCTTCTCCGAATTCAACTCATTTTCCAGAACACTAATCAGGCCTTCTATATTGGATATAGGGGCCTTAAGATCATGTGATGCTGCATATACAAAATTATCCAGGTCTGAATTGATCTTGGACAACTCATCATTTTTTTCTTTTAAGATCATCTCTGCCTTTACCCTTTCCGCCACTTCCTTCTCAAGCGCCTGGTTTATCTCAGACAATTGCCTGGTACGTTCCTTAACCCTTAATTCAAGTATACTATTGCTATTGCTTAATTCTTCCTGAGCCTTTTTCAACGCTTCGTTCTTCTCTTGTAATGCTTTATTGATTGCATGTAATTCCTCCTGCCTTTTTACCCTTTCAGTAACATCCAAAACTATACCCATCATCTTATAGGGAATATGATTAAAGGAAAGCACCTTGCCTTTGACCAACAAATGCTTGAGAGAGCTATCTCTTGCTATAATTTTTGTTTCGAAGGCAAATTCACCTACCCGATAAAAAGCATCTTTTAATATTCCATCCACCTTCACTACTTCATCAGGATGAATATATTTTGAAATAAGTTCAACCGATAAATCAATCTCTTTTGGCTTATATCCCAATATTACATACATTTCATCCGAACATATCAATTTTTCAGACTTTACATACCATTCCCAGCTTCCGAGGCGGGCAATTTCCTGTGCTTCTCTTAATTGAGCTTCTCTGCTTTTAATCTTATCTTCCGCCAGCTTTCTGTAAGTAATATCTCTTATAATACACAATCCACCTGTTATCTTTCCTTCTGAATTAATGGGCACTAAATGCAATTCATAAAATCCTCTTTTATTCTTATAAGGCTTATCTGCCAGGCTCAACGGCTTACCCTTTAATACCTCCAGCATAGCTTTTCCTTCTTCCGTATCTTTGTACCCCGGAAACAACTCAAACACTCTTGTCCCTAGTACTTTCTCCTTTGTTAATCCGTTTTGTCGTTCCAGTACTTTATTCCAGGCTGTAATCTTTAAACTGGTATCATAAGCTACTATCCCGTCTATACAATGATTTAATAAAAGCTCGGAAAACTCTTTCTCCTGAATCATTCTACGCTCCGCATCCATTTTATTTAACAACTGCTTTTGCTGAAGGGCATTGGTTTCCAGAAGGTCATTAATTTTATCTTTATAAAAACTCGTTACATAATTATTATAAACTTCACATACGGAATCAATGATGGCTACGGTAAAATCATTTAACTCCTGTACTATTTTAACAGCAACTGAAACATCATCGGTATAATTAGGAAGTTCCGCAACTAACACTTTCTTCCTTATCTCATAATACCAGATAATATCTGAAGGAGTAACAAGATGTTTTGAATGATGGGTAAGGTAGTTTTTATATTGTTCAGATAGTACAGTGGCTTCTATAATAGCATTATCCGAGATGGAACTCTTAAAAAAAACTCTTAAACTATCTTCTATAAATCTTTCCAGCTCTTCTTCTCTTCTTAATGGAAGGAAATGTAACAAGAGGCTTTTTTTACTGGAAATACTGTTGAAACAACAAGAACATATTGTCGGAAAAGTTTGCTGAAGACAATACGCTGCATATCCCTTAAAATGGTTAAATACAAAAAATTCTTTATTCATTAACTATAGGTTTAGCTCCCTGATCGATACAGCTATTAACCACCTAAGCCATTTATTGTTTGTAGCTTATCATTAATTATTGTTATTTATTAAAACAAATTAAAGTTCTATAAAACAATGAAAAAGTAACATCTATATCACTTATAGATACAATTTTAACCGTTAATAAAATTTTAAATTAAGATGCTTTTTTTAATACATTATTTATAACATTTTTATATTTTTGTTGACAATTGTCACAGACATACTGACAACAAGTTAATGTATAATGCTTTTGCCACAACTAAAATTACACATACTGCAATGAAGGGAGAACAAAAACCAAAGTATAGCAAAGTAATGATAGTGGATGATAGCGAGTTAGACAACATGCTGAACAGAATGATATTAAACACCATTAACTTTTCAGGCGAAATAGTAGTACATAACAATCCCATCAAAGCATTTGAACAAATAAAGTTGTTTGCAACACAATCTCCTTCTGACCTACCTGAAATAATCTTTCTGGATATTAATATGCCCGAAATGGACGGATTTGAATTTTTAGAAGAACTTGAAAAACTGCCGGGAACTACTTTTGACAAAACTAAGATTTACATGTTATCCTCTTCTGACGATCAGGATGATATTGAAAGAGCCAAATCATTCTCAATTGTTCATAAATATCTTAAAAAGCCATTAGACAAAGATGAACTCTTAAGATAACCTGCTCCTGTCCCATACTTCCCCCTCCCTCTTTTTAATTACATATTCCTCTTTTCTCCCTATCGTTCAATTTCACTCTCTTAAATAATTACTTCTCTTATTGTTGGTTCAACTATGAATAAAAAAAAACATTGTCATTGAAAAGTTAGCCTGATTAGTTTTCAGGCTTTCCTGTAGGTACATGAGGAATACTTTCAGATATACCAAACCTCTTCAACCACTGAATAGCTTTCTTCTTATTTACAAACACCTCTGTTTTTATTATTGGCTTTTCAATTAATATATAAAGCTTGGCCCCCATAAGAGTAACCGGGTTAGATGCTAATATTGCCACCGAAATGACATCTTCACTCTTGCTATGTTTCGCAAAATACTGCCTTGCTTCTTTAGAAACATATTTTAAAGATTTAATATCAACCAACATAGGCATTTTTACACCGGCAGACGCTTTGATCCTCTCTTCTACAAGAGTTTTAGCTAATTGAAGATCTAACTCCGGAACCTTTATCACTTCCATAAGAATTCCATCTTCCACCCAAAACTTAACAAGTTCCGTTTCCAAAAAAATAGCTGGTTTATTTTCCATATTGAAACATGCAATAAAATTCTATAAAACAATCAGTTCTATAAAATCAAAATCTAAACTACAAAAGAAAAAGAAATCACCAAAATTTCAGAATATGTTATAACAACAATGACTCCAAATTTTAATTATAGCATTAAATTAAGAACCTAAACGGGCTGGGGTTATTCATAATGGGGAATTAAAAATACAGTTATTAAAATTGCACATTCCTTATTTTAGGTAAAATAATACCACAACTCCTAACTTTAATCATAAAACCTAATTATTTATGGTTAAAGTTTACAATTCCCTGCATTAAACCATTAATATTTTGAATATTTTCATTATTTTTCAAAAATCATCCTAATAATACCCTAGCATATTCTTAAAATAAAAATTGGCCCCAAAAAAGAGGCCATTCCTTTACCCTCAATAAAATTTTAAGAACATGAAAACAACCAATACCATCATGCTGATAAGTTGTTTTATCAAAACTACTTTCAATGGTGTATGCTTTAAGAGAAAAACACAAAACTTCCGTTTTACTATCTCATACACACTGCTATTTTTCTTTCTTATAACAATAATATCATCACCCGACAGCAATGCCCAATGCCCCAATTATGCTCCAACCAATTACTTTGACTCAACTTGTTATAAATATTTACCTTCAGAATTAAAAGTTGGCCAGGGCAGACTGGGGCACGCCGATCTTTGGGGGACAACCGGCGCCAGAGCCTTTGACTTTTATATTCCTGCAGGAAGGGAAGAATGGGCCATTGCAGTAGTACATGCGTGGCAAGTAGAACGTAATATCTTAAAGTATAGTGAAGACGTATTCAACTGGCATAGTTATTTTGGAACTTTGCTTAAAGAATCATTTGGCGCTTGTGACCCAAATCTGAATTTTACCGGTATTACACGTTGTGACGGAGCTCCTTTAAACAATCCATTTATCAACCTCGACAACTACACAATTAACACATCACCTGGAAGTGTTGCGCGGGTGGACGGTTGCTTCCAAATAGATAACAATACCGGATGGCCTGTTTTTCCTAAGTACTATCCACATCGATGGACTGCAAAAATCCAACATACCATGTTCATGGCAGAAGATAATTTTGCTACTGCTTCATTATCCAAAATGTACTACCAGCTTGCTTTCTTAAGATACATGGAGTATGTAAAGGGATATCCCGTACAAGAGGTTCTTACATCTGCGCCAGATTACTCTGCAGGAACTATGTGGGTAGCCATGTCTTACAACAAAGGTTTTTTGATGGCACGGTTGAACACGTAATGAGCAATGCCGCTGCCCGTACCGAAGCAATGGCTAGCAATAACTGGCTTGCACTGGTTCAAACTCCTGGACTAAATTATGAGTATACAAGAGCGGTATCGCATGTTACTAAAGTTTTATCTAACAACTATGAAGGTGGAAGTACGCGTCCGTGGTCAGGAACCGGTTGGGCAGCTACTGCCGACAACCAATGGCACTGTTGGTTCGACCGGCCTATAAGCTGGACAATGATGCAGAATTACATGAATAAATTTTTTCCACTCTATCCAGAAGTAAATGCTGCTGCTGTCACTGCAAAAGTAAAATCTGTTTTTGATGCCATTAACGGTGGCGACCCTATATCCTTCCGTTATGAAATGGCTCCTGTTATTGATGAGTTTGTTCTAAACATGCCTTATGATGACCCTATGCAGGGGTGGCTTTATTCTACAGATGGCAACTCTGGTTGTGGCAAGGGAGATAAATGCATAGGCCCGGAAGTTACTCTAAAAGCACTAGGTTCAACAACTTTCTGCCAAGGTTTTTCTGTAGAACTGGAAACCATTGTGGGAACTGGTTATACATATCAATGGACAAAAGATGGAATAGATATACCTAACCCCAATACCACACAAAATATCTTTGTTGCAACCCAATCAGGAACTTATGCTGTTAAAGTGACAACATCCTCCGGATGCACCATCGAATCGGATTGTAATATTACAGTAACCGTTTTGAACTGTAGCAATTGCAGTATGACTGCCACAGCCTCTTCCACAAGCAATTCATGTTCGGGGGTACCTGATGGATCGGTAAGTGTAACTTTAGCCAACACTGGAGCTGATCCCGTTACTTATGCCTGGACAGGGCCTGTATCAGGTAATACTGCTACTATGTCCAATGTTCCGGATGGCACTTATCTGGTAGAAGTAACCAATGACAATGACCCAGGTTGCAAAGCCTTTGCTACAGTAACTGTTACACCTAATACTACCATGTACCAACAGTTAAACCTATCATCAGTAGAGATAGATTGTAATACTGCCGATCTAAGCGCTGCTGTTATAGATGCTCCTCCCGGATCATGCACTTATAAATTAAAATTAGTTCATACCGGAAGTAATTGTTATGGTTTCTGGGATAAATCAAGCTTAAGCATAATTGCCATGGCCAATAACAACAACCTCCTTGTTTCCACACCAAGAGCCAATGGTTCCGGAGATTGTAATCATCTTGATGAATCCATTACCATACCACATAATGCTACTCTAGAAATCCAGATTAAGAAAATTTCAGGTTTTAATGTAAACGGCCCCAATTTCCGCCTGGAGCTACTTGACTCTAAAGGCAGCACTGTATGGACTTATAGTTTAAATGGAGTCACCTATTCTTCCCCAACAACTTCGGTATATTCAGGTACAACCAGTTGCAACGTTCCAATGCCCACATATACCATGTCATGGTCTCCCATTACCGACCTGAGCAATATTGTATTTGGAACTAACACCGCATCTGCACGAGCTTCTGTCTCAGCTACCAGAGAGTATACCATATATGCACAACATCCGACAGAAGCTGCGTGTCGAATGGAAAAAACAATAACCGTAATCCGTGATTGTCCGGGTGAACTTCCGGTAGAATGGCTATATTTTGATGCAGAAATAAGAAGTGATAAAACAGTACTGCTAACGTGGGCAACTCTTTCTGAAACCAATGCTGACCGTTTCTATATCGAGCGCAGTAAAGATGGTTTAAACTTTGAGTCAATTGGTTCTGTAAAAGCTCTTGGCCATTCATCAATCACTCAAACTTATCAATATATTGATGGAAATCCTGAAACAGGGATAATATATTATCGAATTCGGGAAGTAGATAAAGATGGAAACATTAGCTATTCAGGTATAAAAAAGTTAGAACTTAACCAATATTCTTTATTTAATGTATACCCCAACCCAAGCCACAACCAATTTTTCATTGAAAGTATTGGCAGAAGGCCAGGACATACCATCACTATTACTCTTGAAGAACTAACCGGAAAAATATTATTGAAGCAAGAAGTTATCCTCAAAGAAGAAACCCCGTACGAATTACCGGCACTTCTTGCTCCTGGAATTTATATACTTAAAATTACAGATATTGAATCGGAGCAAACTTTTAAACTTGTCAAGCAATAAAAAAAAGGGTAATCACTAAAAATTTCCTAAGCTATGTGTTCAACGCTTTGAATAAGCCAAATACGAATACATAGCTTAGGAAAGCTTTTAACCAGTCCTATAAAATTAACCACATTTTTTTTGAAACCTTCTCTTCAATGAATTCCGTCCGGTATCTTAACCAAAGGCCTTGGATCAACAGGAATTTCTGGGGGAAAAGTGAAAAAAATATTTACTTTGCTGATTATGCAAAGTGAAGAATATAACTTAGCCAGTCTTGTTCTGCCGACTGGAATTTTAGAATACTTTTCTATTACAAAAATTTCTCAAACA
>DATCKK010000063.1:0-4374 GCA_036562325.1 Cytophagaceae bacterium
GGTAAGTTTTATCGCTAAAAAAATGCCAGTTTGAAAAACTATACGGCTTTTTATCGGTTGTTTAAGATACTGATATAATAGTTAATGCATTTAATATTTTTAGTTATAAAAATAATACGAACGTGAAGAGGCATACTTACGATATGGCAGTTATTGGTAACTGCGCTTATATGGCACATATAAACAAGCAGGCAAATGTTGTTTGGATGTGTTGGCCGCAGTTTGATAGTAGTTTTATTTTTGGAAGTTTAGTGGATAATGAAAAGGGGGGAGAGTTTTCGATTACTCCTAATGGAGATAATTATGAAAGTGATCAGGCTTACCTGGAAAATACGAATGTACTATCTACCATTTTCGAAAGTAATGAAGGAAAGTTCCGGGTAATAGATTTTGCTCCAAGATTTTTTCAATATGACAGGCATTATAAGCCTCTTATGCTTATCCGGAAAATAGAGCCACTTGAAGGTAGTCCGAGAGTAAAAGTTGTTTGTAAGCCTGTAGGTAAATATGGCGAGCTGATACCTGAAACCTATCAGGGAAGCAGCCACATTCGCTATATGGGACTGGAACAACAGGTTCGATTGACAGCCAACATTCCGTTAAATTTTATTTTGGATGAACAGCCATTTGTACTAAGCGAAGCAAAATACCTGGTATTTACTTACGGAATTCCGTTGGAAGCTCCGTTAGAAGAGACTGCACAAGATTTTTTGTGGAAAACAGTTAAGTATTGGCAGAATTGGGTGAAAAGTACCAGTATCGGCTTGTTTTATCAGCATCAAATGATACGTTCTGCTTTATGCTTAAAGATACATCAGTTTGAAGATACCGGAGCGATTATAGCCGCAGGAACGACCAGTTTGCCTGAATCGCCCGGAAGTGGCAGGAACTGGGATTATCGCTATTGCTGGTTGAGAGATACTTATTACATACTTAATGCCTTTCATAGTATAGGCCACTTCGAAGAACTGGAGCGATATTTTCAATATATAGAGAATATTACCATTAATGAAGAGAACAGGTATCAGCCGTTGTATTCAGTGACGGGAAGAAAGTTTTTGGATGAAAAGATACTTCCACTAAAAGGCTATCTTGGCAATGATCCGGTGCGAATAGGAAATCAGGCATATACACATATACAAAATGATGTTTATGGACAGGTATTAGTGGCTTTGTTGCCGCTTTATATCGATATGCGATTTTCTGAAAAAGGAAGGTATTTTTCTCAACGACTGGTAAACCATACATTGAAGCTTATGGAAGAAACCATGGATGAAGCAGATGCAGGCTTGTGGGAGTTAAGGAATATGGCGCAGGAACATTGTTATACATTTCTTTTTCACTGGGCAGGTGCTTCAGCAGCTATGAAGATAGGACAGTTTTTCAAGAACGATGAGATTCATAGAAAAGCAGTGAGGGTACGTGATGCAGCGATTAAAAAGATCGAAGCCTGTTATGACCCTGAAAGAGGCGTATATACTCAGGCAATTGGCCAACCCAATCTTGATGCTGCCTGTCTTCAGTTAATTACTATGAACTATTTGGATCCTAAGTCTGACAAAGCTAAGCTGCATTTAAAGAGACTTGAAGAAACATTGAGAACAGACGAGGGATTGTTTTACCGATATAAACATGCCGATGATTTTGGTTTGCCGGAAAGCACTTTTCTTATTTGTGCTTTCTGGTATGTAGAAGCTCTTGCTGCTGTCGGAAGGCTTGATGATGCCATACGTGAATTTGAAAATTTATTAGCTTATCAGAATCATGTAGGGTTGTTAAGTGAAGATGTGGATGCGATTACGGGAAGCCAATGGGGAAATTTTCCTCAGGCTTATAGTCACGTGGGGCAGTTGAATGCAGCTTTCCGGATTTCTAAAAAATTAGATTTACCAACCTTTTTATCATAAGAAAGCTGTTCCCGGGTAATAAACTATTTTAATTGCCGGGAACAGCCTAGCCTGTAATGCAGGTGAAATTTTTTAGTTAGCTCTCTACTTTTTCTCTTTCTTTCATTTTCTCACTTATCGATATCATTGCTTTCAAAAGCTCTCTCATTTCCAAATTAGTCTTGATATTATAATTAGCCTTGCTTCCGGTTAAGCCTACTTTTAATGTATAGGAAGACTCAGGCATTGTTTCGAAAGTATCTTCATCTGTCCAGTCATCACCAGCTGCCAGGATGAAATCAAAGTTTTGCTGTAGCCATCTGGCTGCTGCTTTACCTTTATTTATACCTGCATTTTTAATCTCTATTACTTTATTCCCTTCCAATATGGTAAGGTTGTGTACATTTACCAGGTATTGCAAATGATCTACCAGTTCTCTTGCTCTTAATTCTCCTAACGTTTTATCTGCTTTACGGTAATGCCACACTAAGGAGTAGTCTTTCTTTTCAATAAAAGTGCCGGGAGTTCGGTCTACATATAATTCCAATATAGGTTGTATGTCGGCCTTCCATTCACCGGTTATATAATCAAACAAGCTCCAATAGGGCCTTCCTTCTTTTAACCATACCCCATGTTCTGCAATCATGTCCAGATGAAGATCACCCATCCAACGATCCAGAGTATCTTTATCTCTGCCACTGATGATGATCACTCTGTTTTTGGGATCACTGGATAGTTTATATAAAATATCATATAGCTCCTGGTCGGGCCGTACTTTTTCAGGATGCGGATGGAAAGGCATTAAGGTGCCATCGTAGTCAAGGAAGAAAGCTCTTTTTTCAGCTCTTTGATAATGCTCAAGAATATTTCTTTTAATGTCGTCATTGAATATTTTAACAGCCATTTCTTCCTGCTTTTCTTTGGTATATTTCAGGCTTGTCATAAATACCTGAACCCAGGTGTTAATATCATAGCGCTTCAGTATGTACTGCAAATCTTCGTTTCTTCTTATTTGTTCATCCTCCGGCATAGTAAACGCTTTATGTAAGGCATCTACGATTTGTTCTACATTGTATGGGTTTATGATGATAGCATCGGACAGGTCTTTTGCGGCACCTGCCATTTCGCTAAGTATGAGCACGCCTTTTTTATCTGTCCTGCTTGCCACAAACTCTTTACATACCAGGTTCATTCCATCTCTTAATGGTGTTACGAGAGCTACTTCCGATATGCTGTAGAATGCAGAAAGCGATTCAAAAGGAAAAGATCTGTAAAAATAGTGAATAGGTGTCCAGTTAAGCTTTCCATATTTGCCATTAATCCTTCCTACCAGTTCATCAATAGAAATTTTTAACTGCTTGTATAAATCAACCTGGTCCCTTGATGGTACCACTACAAGTATAAGCGATATTTTCCCACGGTACTCCGGATATCTTTGAAGGAATAAATCAAAGCCGATTAAGCGTTCAGGAATACCTTTCGAATAATCAAGCCGGTCGATAGATATAATTAGCCGCGTTTCACCGAAGCTTTTCTTTATAAGGTCCGCTTCTCTCTTTGTAGCTTCAGATATCGCAGCCTGTTCGAACTTGTCGTAGTCTATTCCCATAGGGAACGAGTCTACACTGCATAAACGGTTATCCACTCTCAGGCTGCCCATTTTATTGTCAAGTCCGATAATGCGGCTGGCAGCACTCAAGAAGTGCCTTACATCATCATGCGTATGAAAGCCAATAAGATCAGCGCCTACCATTCCCCGCAGTATTTCATCTCTCCAGGGAAGTATTCTGAAAATCTCATAAGAGGGAAACGGAATATGTTGAAAGAATCCTATTGTGGCATTGGGAATTCTTTCCCGCACCATTTGCGGTAACAACAAGAGTTGATAGTCGTGAATCCAGATAATGTCATCTGACTTGGCATACTTCATTAATTCATCGCAGAAGTATTGGTTGACATCTTTATAGGCCTGCCAGGTTGATTGCTCGAATACACAATATTTAGGGAAGTAGTGAAACAAAGGCCATAGTGTACTGTTGCTAAAACCTTCGTAGAAATCTTCAATATCTTTTTGAGTAAGATATACAGGAGCCATGTTTTCTTTGGCTAGTTCTTGTGTTACTTCCAGTTTATTTTCTTCGTTATCCAGGTAAATACCCGGCCAGCCCAACCAAATATTATCTCCTGACTTGTAAATCGACCCCAACCCCGTAGCAAGTCCTCCTGCGCTTGGGTGGTAGGTTAATTTATCCTCTTTTTTCTGGATGCTCACAGGAAGCCTGTTAGATACTATGATGGTTTTTGCCATTTTTACTAAATTGAATTGAAAAATTTATTTTATAATAAAATTTTAATTAAGTTCTTTTTATAGGAACTTTTACTTAGATAATAACATTAAAAGCGGTTTTTAGTTATGATTAAATTGATATATCGGAAAGAAAATTTCTTTCATGAATGCGCTAAAAACCGCATCATTACAGAAGTATAG
>DATCKK010000066.1:0-3570 GCA_036562325.1 Cytophagaceae bacterium
ATTTTGGTAAAACTAAATGTAAGAAGGTTATTTTTCAATGAACTGCTTTAGCCATTCCAATGCTTCTTTTTCGTTAGAACAAAATTTGGTAGGAACGAGAGGTTTGTTTACTCTGAGATAAAAGTTAAGTAAAATATTGGCAACATGAGATTCTGTATATAATACAGTACATGCTTTCATTAATTCATAGTTTTCTTTTCTGCTTTGAAACTCTCTGTTTTCTTTCGTCCAGTATTTAACTCCCCGGCAATCTCCAAATACAGGGTAATACTTTCCCTGGGAAATTTTTAGCCTGTCTTCCAAAATCTTTTTTCCGCACTGCAGGTCACTTATTACGTTTTCTTTATACTTTACATGCAGAATCTGATTTTCAATCCACATTTCAGCCCAATTGTTAACGATATAGTTTTCCCTTTCCTTAGTCATAAATAATTTAAACAATTGTTGTATTAATATAAAAAAGCCTCTGATTTCTCAGAGGCTATGACTTTGAAATTTTTTAAAACTTAGGAAGTTTGATTTTGTCTTTAATTTGTTTTTCAGCTTCCTTCTTCAATCTCTCTTCTTCTTCTTTTTTCTTTTGCTCCAATTCCTGTTTAATTCTTTCCTGTTCTGCTTTTAGTTTCTCTTCTGCTTCTTGTTTTGCTTTTTCCACATCAGCTTTCGCTTTTTGGATTTCAGCATTGTTGTCGATTTCTTCTTTCACTTTGTCTTTAACCATTTCTTTGGCGGCTTCTGTTGCCTGTTCCTTGGTGCTGTTTGCCAAAGTAAGTTTAGGATCGTCGTAGGTTCCCAAGATCTTTATGTCCATTTTAATATTCTGGTTCTTACTGTTGCCACCACTAAGCGCATTGTTAACAGTAGAGCCAATAGCTCCTGCAGGAAGATCCATTTTTACAAAGTAATCGATTGCTCCGTCTAGTCCGTTTGACCCTTCAATGTTCATCTTCACGTTGCCGGCTTTTACATCAAATGGCTTAACGAACAGTTTTCCGTCTTTTATTTCATATTGAATCTTAATGTCCTTTAATTGCATTGGGTCCAGCTCGTTAACTTTAGTTAATTTGCTGATGCCCCCCATTACTTTACTGCCTTCCATTTTAGCAGATAAAACTTCTGCCATACCGGCTCCTGAAAGAGTAGCGTAATCAGGCATCATGTCTTTGCCGAGCTTACCTTTAAGTTTCAATATGGTAGAAAAGTTGCCATCAATTTTTTCGGCTACCGGAGCGAAGCTTTTTACGGTATTAAAGGTTGCATAAGCTTCTTTGATAGCAATATTTTTCATGTCCATATCAAAGTCAAACAATGGATTATTGATATCCTGTGTGTTGTATGAACCATTGGTAACAATGCTTCCCCCAAGTGTATTGAAGCCTACCTTATCCATTCTTACAATACCATCTTTAACAATGATATTACCTTTTAGGTCTTTTAATACCATATTGTCATACAATACTTCATTGATAGCCGATGCTAAAACGAAGTCTATGTTTTTAGGAACTTCAAATACTTCCAATGGCTCTTCTTCTACCGGTTCGGTAGTAGCTGCTTCATCATCAGTCATCCACTCATTAACATCAAACTTTCTTGAAGCAAAATTCATCTTACCACGTAACGTAGTATCGGCACTTCCGAACATATATCCCATATAGTTGGATACATATCCGTTCACATTGATATCGCTTCTGCCCAGTGTTCCTTCCAGAGTATTGATGTTTAACTTATCAGGAGTGAAAGCAAAGTCGGCAGTAGAAAGAGTTAGCCCCTGAGGCATATCAGGACTAGTATACTTTAAGTTCTTAACAGACATGGTTCCACTGGTACTGGTATTGCCATATCTTCCGGCATCTATATCTGACATTACTCCTTTGGTTGTAATATCCGCACTGATTCTGCCGCCCACAGTCATGTCTTCTAATGGATATACTTTGGTAAGTTTGTCAAGATCTAAAATTCCTTTAAGGCTTACATCAAAGTTCGGATCATCCAGGTTTACGACATACGCTTTCATAGAGAATGGCTCATTATCCAGTAACATATCAAAGTTATCAACGGAAACTTTGGTAGTTGGCATTTGGCCATCACTTATAATACCTGCATTGAAGTTTACTTTCTCTAACGGGAATGGCACCTCTGAGTTCTTCACATAACCATCTTTAAGTCCCATTTTGGCGTTTACTACCGGCATCAGGTTTAAAGAATCGCTGTATACACCTTTCGCTGTAACATCCATAGAGAAGATACCTTTAAGGTCTGTTCCTTCAATAGGGAACATTTTGGTCAGGTCTCCGAGGTTTAGTTTGGCAAGGACGTTGGCGTCTATTTTATATGGGTTCAAACCTTCTACCAGAACTTTAGCATCTACCGGGTTTTCTCCCAGACTCATGTGGAATTTTTTCAAATCAATAATAGTATTGTCAATAATGCCGTCTGTATTCATGACTGCCAGGTCCATAACTACATCTTTCACAGAGGTAGGAAGAGATGGGTAATGCATCATACCGTCATTGATCTGAAGGTTCAAAGAGAAGCCAGGCATGGACTGCTCATTGAATGTGCCTTTTATTGTTCCGTCAAATGCTATCTTACCGGCAGCTTCCAGTTTATCGAAGTCCTTAGCATACACCGCAGGTATTAGGGAAAGAAGGTTTTTGAAGTCAGTTTCTTTTGCTTTATAGGTTAAGTCCATAACAATATCATCTCCCGGCATACCTATAAATCCGTCCAGCCCCATCACAAAGTTGTTGATGGCAAATTCATTCTCCATGAATCTGTACTCTCCTTTCACATAGTTCATGTTCATCTTCACATCCGCTTTGAAGGAGTGTTTTTTGAGATAGGTGATGTTGTCATAAACAATAAAAACATCAGGAGACTCTGTATAAGTCGCGATATCAACAATTTCCTGGGTTAGGTCTCCTTTGCCTTCATGATTCAGATGGTTAAGTTGAGCATACATAGGTAGAGACTCATCTACATATATGATTGTACCATCTATGATTTCCCATTTTTCAAAACCAATATTAAACTCTGAAGACTCTTCTTCTTCTGTAACGGCCACTGTATCTTCCGGCGAAGCTTTCATAATATCCCAGCTGTTTTTGCCATCGGCAGTCATTTTGGTATATATATAAGGCTTTACCAGTGATATTCCTTTGATTTTAATCTGATCTCCGGAGATAACACTCATTACATCGGCCACCAGGCTCAACTTGTCTGTTTTGAATAAAGTGTCACCTTTAAATGCTTCAGCATGAGATATAAGCCCGATGTCTTCAAGGCTAATAGTAATATTGGGGAAGTTTCGAAAGAAAGTCAGGCTGAATCCGTCCGGGTTGTACAACACTTCTCCGTTAATGGTGTTGGCCAGCTCGGCATCAATTTTGGCTTTTATTTCATCTTTAAATAGAAACGGAGCAGCAAATAATACTGCCAATAGGAAAACAATAATTCCTAAAAAAATTAAGAGTCCTTTTTTCATGGTCTTAAAGTCAGATTAAAATGAAAATCTTGGAAATTTATAAATATTCTTTGATACATTAAAACGAATTTTACCCAATAATATTA
>DATCKK010000086.1:0-2904 GCA_036562325.1 Cytophagaceae bacterium
CTTTTATTGTGCCTGGTCCTTTAAAAGAAGGGTACAGATAACGGTAAAATGCCCAAAAAAATCGCTTAAAAAGTCGGCTTGTTTTTTAACCGTAAGTGTAAAAGCTTAATAAACTTGATATTTTGTTGTTTTGCTGCTCAAATTGTCTTTTAAAAGTAACAATTTGGCTCCAAAAGATACGTCGCAACCTGCCATTTTTCGTAAAATACTTCATGTTTTTTGGGAAATGAATACAGAGTCCTAAAATTTATTGAAAAAGTATCTTAAAAAACCATTCTCAATAAATCCAACTTATTAATTACTTACATGAAAAAAATTAAAAGACTTGTATTCTCACTATTGATACTTTTTAGTATGAATAGTTTCAGTCAACCGGAAATTGAAAAAAAGGTTGACGCATTGTTGTCCCAAATGACTTTGGAGGAAAAAGTGGGCCAGATGACACAGGTTACTTTGGATGTAATTTGCAAGGGGAAGCCATTTGATGAAAAGAAAAAGCAGGAGTTAGATAAAGATATGCTGAAAAAGGTCCTGGTAGATTATAAAGTGGGCTCTATATTGAATACAGGTGCATATACACTTCCAAGGGAACAATGGTATGAGATCATATCAGAAATACAAAAAATAGCATTAAAACAAACTCGCCTTAAAATACCGGTAATTTATGGGATCGATGCCATTCATGGGGCTAACTATACTGTGGGTGCTACCTTATTCCCACAGCAACTGGGATTAGCTGCTACATGGAATCCTGAATTTGCAGAGCAAATGGGGGCAATTACTGCTTATGAAGTAAGAGCATCCGCTATCCCCTGGAACTTTTCGCCGGTTCTCGATTTAGGAAGACAACCTTTATGGTCACGATTTTTCGAGACTTTTGGGGAAGATCCCTATCTGGCTACTTTAATGGGTGATGCAACGGTAAAAGGGTATCAGGGAGATAATGTGGGAGATCCGGAAAAGGTAGCGGCCTGCCTGAAGCATTTTGTAGGATACAGTAATTCCCGGTCGGGAAAGGACCGAACACCTATTATGATGACCGAACGGGAGTTGAGAGAATATTACCTTGTTCCTTTTAAATCTGCTATAGAAAAAGGTGCTCAAACCATTATGATTAACTCTTCTGAAATTGACGGAGTACCTGTCCATGCAGACTATCATATACTTACCAGTATATTGAAAGAAGAACTTAAGTTCGACGGCTTTGCCGTTACGGACTGGGAAGATATAGTGATGTTGCATACCGTTCACAATGTAGCCGATTCGGAAAAAGAAGCTGTCAAGCTGGCAATAAATGCAGGTGTTGATATGAGCATGGTTCCGTTGAAACTGGACTTTGCCGATCATTTGATCGAACTGGTAAAAGAAGGCCAGGTTCCTATGGAGCGAATTGATGACGCGGTGAGAAGAATCTTAAGAGTTAAATATCGATTGGGCTTATTTGAAAAAGTCTATTACGACATGAAAAGATATCCGAAGTTCGGGTCGCCTGAATTTGCTGAGGCCAGTTATAAGGCAGCTTTGGAGTCTGTTACATTATTAAAGAATAATGATAGGGTGTTGCCAATGGCTAAAGATAAAAAAGTGTTGGTAACAGGAGTAGCCGGCAATTCCATGATTTATTTAAACGGGGCATGGACCCACACCTGGCAGGGACAGGATCCTTCTTACGATACGAAAGGCAAGAAAACAATCTATCAGGCCATATCGGATATTATAGGAAAAGATAACACGTTCTATCTACAGGGAACCACTGAAGATAAAGATGTAAATACTGCAGAAGTGGTAGCCAAAGCTAAAGAAGCAGATTATATCGTTGTATGCCTTGGCGAGTTGCCATCTACCGAAAAAGTGGGAGATATAGAAGACTTAACTTTCCCTCAGGCACAGTTAAATCTGGTTGCGGAATTGAAGAAAACAAACAAGCCTGTTATAGTAGTTTTAGTAGAATCAAGGCCACGAATATTCAGTTCGGTTGAAAGTTCGATGGATGCTATCCTGATGGCATACAGGCCGGGAGACGAAGGAGGTAGAGCTATTGCCGCAACTATATTCGGATTGAATAATCCTTCCGGCAAACTTCCTTTTACTTATCCTAAGCATACAGGATCATTGGTTTTATATGATCATAAATACTCAGAAAAGAGAGATAAGAACTTTGCGTTTAATGCTTTTAATCCTCAGTTTGAATTTGGTACAGGGTTAAGTTATACAACTTTTGCTTACTCTGATTTAAAACTGGATAAAACCAGATGTTCGGAAAGCGAATCTATCACTGTTTCCGTGAAGGTAACGAATACAGGACAGTTGGAAGGAAAAGAGGTAGTGCAACTTTATACAAGAGATCATTATGCAAGTATTACTCCATCTGTAAAGAGATTGCGTAGATTTACAAAGATTAACTTAAAGCCTGGTGAGAGTAAAATAGTTCAATTCACATTAAATAAAGATGATCTATCATTCCTTAATAGAAAATTGGAATGGATAACCGAGCCGGGAAAGTTTGATATAATGATAGGAGATCAAAAGGCAGAATTTGAATATTATATAAAAACTACTAATAACTGATAAGAAGTTAAGTTGTGAAGTAGTCTGAAAATACGGGTAACTTCACAACTTTAATGATGAATTTATGAACGGGCAATAAGCTTCTTGTAGGTTCTAATGAGTTCTAACCCTAACTGACCTGAAGATATGTTTGTAAGGATGTTAATTATAGTTTATTGGCTTGTGCCGCTAGTAGTGGCAGTGGCACAAAAGCCTGTGGTTATAACAGAAGATGCTAAGTCTTTTGAAATAAGAAATAACCATGCAGCTATATTCGAAGATCCGACAAACACACTTACCATATCGAAAATTGCCACGCTTCCTGATTCTGCTTTTTCACCGGACCTTCCATTTTAT
>DATCKK010000093.1:0-13039 GCA_036562325.1 Cytophagaceae bacterium
CTATACGGAAGAAGATCATAAAAAATGGTCTGTTCTATACAGCCGGGTTATGCAATTTCTTCCTGAAACTGCGGATGAGACCGTACTTGAAGGATTAAAGAAAATTGGTTTTCCATCTGACCATGTCCCCAATTTTGATGAAGTAAATAAAAAGCTGAGTGAATTCACGGACTGGCAAATTGTGCCTTTGCAGGATATGGTAGAAGATAACGAATTTATAGGCATGCTTGCCGAAAAAAAATATCCTTGCAGAACCTGGCTTAGAAGTACAGAGGAGGTAGAGTCAGAAGCAGATGTGTACGATATGTTCCATGATGTGATTGGACATACACCACTTTTAGTGAGAGAAAACTATTGTAACTATCTTACCGAATTAGGAAAACTGGCGCTTCAATATATTCAGAATGATGAAGCAATTTTATTTTTAAAACGAGTGTACTGGCATACCATTCAGTTTGGTATTAAAACATCAGATAAGACTTTAAAGATCTATGGCGCGCACTTGTTGTCATCTAAAAGCGAAACAATATACTCTATTAGCGCCGGTGTACCTAAGTACGATCTTCACATACCTAAAATAATGGACACGCCTTATGTTAAAAACAGGTTTCAGGAAAGGTATTTTGTGATTGATCATTATGAACAATTGTTCAATAGCCTTGATACCATTAAAAGCGAATTAAGTGCAAGAATTAAATAAAAATAAAGCGATAGATCCTTCTTGTTTCAGGCCGGTAAGCTATTCCAGAACTACCATTACGGAACTAATGATACCTTCGTATGCTAATTTTGGCGGTAAAATACACGGAGGTATATTATTATCTTTAATGGATAAGGTCGCTTATGCGTGTGCTTCCAAACATTCCGGCCACTATTGTGTCACCGTTTCGGTTGATAATGTTGATTTTTTACAACCTGTAGAAGTGGGCGATCTTGTTTCTTTACACGCTTCAGTTAACTATGTAGGAAGAACCTCTTTGGTAATTGGTATAAAGGTGATCGCAGAAAATGTGACATTAGGGGTGGTGAAACATACTAATACTTCCTATTTCACTATGGTGGCCAAGCATGAAGATAAACTGCAGGAAGTGCCGGGCCTGGTGTTGGAAAACGATGAAGACATCAGGAGATATCTTGAAGCCATAAAGAGAAAAAAACTGAAAGCTCAATATAAAATAGAGTTGGACAATCAGAAGACAAGCCTTTCTATCGAAGAGGAAATGGATATGTTAAAAGGAGAAAGATGTATTGTGAAAAAAAATTAAAACCATTTTAAAAGTGCTTCGTATCAGTCCATTAAAACTTTTATCAGTAATAACTTTTAAACAATTATTATTATGAGCGAAAAACAACCACAGTCGAAAATAACCATGCTAGTGGTATGCTGGCTTCTTGGGGGGTTCGGTATCCATAGACTAATGATGGGCTATAGCAATTGGTGGCTTCAATTAATTACCCTTGGAGGTTGTGGAATTTGGGCACTGATTGACCTCATCAAAATCGCTACTGGTAGTATGAAAATGGCAGATGGCCGTGATCTTACCTAGTGAGATAAAAAATCTTAAAAAATATGCCGCCCACAATTTAATTTATTTGGTTGTGGGCGGTTACTTTTTTGTATCTGTTTTGCTAAAAGCTTTTACTTCCATTGATATTACCATTCCCTGTTTGTTCAAAACTTTTTTTAATATACGTTGTCCCGGCTGTGGCTTAACCCATGCTTTCATTCATATAATTAAACTGGAGTTGGCAGATGCCTGGACAGCTAATCCTATTGCATTTATTCTTATACCTGCAGGTAGTTATTATATAATTAAAGATTATTTGAAGTTTAGAAAAACAACAAACTTCAAAAACTAAATAAAAAGGATATCCAACGATCAAATACTATTAAGAGCGATTGGTTTTTTGATGGTTGGATATTGAAAATTATTGGTGGTTAATTGAAATTTTATATTTATAAGTGTGCTTCATGTAAATTATTAGGAACTGCTATAGTTTTTTTAGTTCTTGGATTGAACTTGACTAAAATAGTATTTCCACTTTTTTCCCGGTCAGGTTTTGAATAAATGGAGTCAAAATACTTACTGCATTTTGTTTAGTTTGATTAAGGATATCCATTTTTAAAGCTGCTTCCATAATTTGTTTTTCTGCTACCTTATACGCCTGGTCTATCAGGGCAGCTTCTTCAAAAATACCGTATTCTATAGTATATACTTTAGAATTCTGGTGGTCCACTTTATAAAAGCATATTTCCGGAGCAGGTAGTTTAACACTAATTTTATCCGGCTCGATGGTGATATGAGAGGTGTCTATTTTTTTCAAATCAATACAGCCTGCTACTTCTCCACTGGCAATTAATACTACTTTCGGATCGGGCCACCATTGTTTAACAGTTTTATGTTCTATTATGTCTTTAACTAAGAATTTTACTAATTCAAGTTTTCCCAGATGTTCGATTTTTTCTACTATTACCTGATGAGAAACTTCTGTGTTTTCTGCCTTTTCTACTATGGTGTTATCTGGCTTAGAAAACTTGTAAGTGATAATAGCGGTAGAAATAACCAGAGTTAAGCCAACTATAATTAATACAATGTTTTTGAAACTCATGAGAAGTAATTTTTGATGATTAGGAATATATAATTTACGAATATCAACGGATAATATTAAATAATTTGAGAAAAATCTATCTTCTTCCCCGATTGATATGCTTAATTCAGAATCTTAGTCTTATAAAATATTGGAATTCATTTTCAGAGTAGTTGATCGAGCTTTTTATACGGGGGAAATCTTGTTTATGATTCTACTCTTTTACCACGATAATGTACAATTAAAAAAATAATCACTATACCTATTAAATAATTAAGAAGCCAGGGTAATCCCGTTAAAGATAATAAAGTAATAAAAAAACTTACGGTGGCAACTGTTAGTGCATAAGGTAGTTGGGTACGGACATGGGCTATATGATTGCAGTCTGCAGAAACCGAACTTAAAAGAGTAGTATCGGCAATGGGCGAACATAAAGTTCCGAAAATACATCCGGTAATGACCATGGCAATTTGATTATAAAGTATTGTCATTACTTCCTTAGTTTCCAGCCCTGCGCTTAAAGCCAGCGTGTATGTAAGAGGTAGTAACAGAGGGTATAAGATACCCATTGCTCCCCATAAAGATCCGGTGGAAAAAGAAAATACAGCAGCAAGTATAAAAGTAATTGCCGGTATTAGCACCGGATTGATGTTACCGGAAAACTTGGATGTTAAATACTCCACCGTATGTAAGTCTTCGATTACTTGTCCCAACGCCCAGGCAAAGATCAATATAATTACAGCAGTTAGCATAATGCGAAAACCATGGATTACCATTTCCATTACATTTTTGAATGATATGGACTTTTGGGTTACGGATAAGATGATTGCCATAAACATTCCTGCAAAGGAAGACCACAGCAACACCAGATAAGAATCAGACTTTCCAATCAGTAACATGATTTTTTTTAGGAAAGAAGCATGTTGATCTTCATCCATAAGATAAAGGACTTCCCAAACTCCGGCGAAAGAGTAACTGTCCAGCCGAATCCCGGAGGTAATCATCTCAAAGTAAGTATTGCGGGCTCCGGAAATTAATAATCCGATAAGGGCAGTAATAATGATGGTAAAAACCGGAATGAATGCAAATATCCAGTGTCTTGTCCTTTTTTCTTCCGGGGTTATGGTTTGAATAATCTCTTCTTTCAACTTAGTTGTATCTTCTTCACTTTCATTTATCACACCTGCATTGCGTGAATTTATTTCTGCATGGTACATTCTCCCGAAATCTTTCTTAAACCAGATCAGAAAAAAAATAAACGCAAGCATCAATACCGGGAAGTAGGTATACTGAAGGGATTTTAAGAAAATGGCATAAGCACTTTCTTCCACTTTAAAGGTCAGCACCAGGTCATTGATGTAACCGACTTCAGCTCCGATCCAGGTGGTGATAAAAGCTATAGCCGTAACAGAGGAAGCGGTACAGTGTACGATAAAAGCCAGTTTCTCTCTTGAAATTTTATATTTATCAGTTACCGAACGCATGGTATTCCCTGCAATGAGAATATTGGCATAATTGTCATAAAATATTCCTACGCCTAAAGAATAGGTGAGCAATTCGGCACTTCTGGGGTTATGCGCATAACTACTGATCTTTCGAATAAATCCGTTCATGCTTCCGTTCTTGGAAATGATGGAAACGATACCACCTATTAAAAATGAAAATATGATGATGGATAAATGCCTTTCATCCCTGAGGGATTCCATGATGTATTTATCAACCACAGTTAATAGGGCAGGAATAATGGTGGAGATGTCAAAGCCTTTAAGTATAAGTACTCCCAGAAATATACTCAGGAACAATGACAGGATGACATCTTTGAAGATAAGGGTGAGTATAATGGCGAACAGTGGGGGTAATATACTTAGCCAGGGTGGGAGATAACGTATTAGTTTGTTCTTTTCGATGCCTATCTTGGGAATGGCAATGGTTATTCTGGTAGACTTTTCGATAGGGAGTGTGTAAAAACCAACCCCAAATCGAAAGTTAATGAAAGTAGTATCATCGTTGATAATTAGCATTTGTTTGTCGGCGATATTGCTGTCAATCATGCCTGCGCGATTGAGCGCCGTAATTTTAATTTCGGCAAACTGGTCACCAATAATGTATTCCGGAGCTTCTACACGGATATTGTAAATAGGAGAGGGGGCTTGGGAAAAAACGGATTGTTGTAGTAACAGGAAAATGAATATAAAAAATATGTGGATTCTCAACTTCATGTTTCCGTTCAATTTCCAATTCTTGTTATATTAGTAGAATTACTTTAGGTTAGTTTTTGTTTAAATTCTTAGGGAACTTTTCCAGTAAGGATGCGTAAGAGAGATTTAACCTAAGAACTGTTTATAAATTTTTATGTTAGATACAGCATTGAGCACGAATAATAGTAATCTCAAATTCTACCGAAATATTGATTTAGACTACTTTAAGAAGTTGGCAGAGAATGGTGGTTTTAATTTATATACCGATCTGGAACTTATTTATGATGAAATTGTACAGGCAGATAGTATTCTGGAATTAGGGGCAGGATACGGCCGTTGTCTCGAATTTCTGGTTCAAAAGCAATATAAGGGTAAAATTTTTGCCGTAGAGCAAAGTCCAAAACTGGTAAAGTATTTAAGGCAGGTTTATGCCGATAAAGTAGAGATTATTCATGGAGATATTAAATCCATGAAAATTCCGCAAAAAGTAGATCTGGCTCTGTGGATGTGGTCCGGGCTCAGTGATTTTTCAAAAGAAGAGCAAAAGATTTGTTTCCAAAGAATCGCTGATTGCCTGAATGATAACGGAAAAGTCGTAATAGATGTACCGCGTGTAGGAGTTAAAACTTTTGGTATACATCAGGATGACCAAAATCTGATTGTAGTTACCCCTTACGGGAAAATGAAATGCTACATACCGAACGAAGAAGATGTTAAAGAAACTGCAGGAAGTGCCGGATTTAAGCTCTTGAGGAGTATCGACTATAAGACAATGAAAGAAAAAGAAAGAACAATGTTTATTATTCAGAAATAGTAAGGTAATTTATAGTATAAAATGAAAAAAGCGCCTTATGGCGCTTTTTCATTTTATAATGTTTGAAGTTGTTTATGCTTTGGCAGTTAAACCATCCAAAACATTCATTACTTCTTTTACGTGCTTTCTTGATGTTTCCATCAAAGCTTTTTCTTCTTCGTTTAGTTGTAATTCGATGATTTTTTCTACACCGTTTTTACCTAATACTACAGGTACGCCAAGGTAGCAATCTTTAATTCCGTATTCTCCATCTAGTTGAACGCAAACAGGGAATATTCTTTTTTGATCTCTTGCTATTGCTTCAACCATTTGAGCAGCGGCAGAACCTGGAGCATACCAGGCAGAAGTTCCCATTAATTTTACCAATTCTCCACCACCTACTTTGGTTCTTTCAATGATGGCATCCAGCTTGTCTTTAGCAACCAGTTCAGTTACAGGAATACCGCTAACAGTAGTATATCTTGGAAGAGGTACCATTGTGTCACCGTGTCCACCTAATAACATTGCCTGAATGTCTTTTGGAGAACAACCGATTTCGTCTGCAAGAAACGCTCTGTAACGCGCAGTATCAAGGATACCAGCCATACCCATAACTTTGGTTCTTGGAAGTTTAGAAGTAATGTGTGCACAGTAAGTCATTACGTCTAATGGGTTGGATACTACTATGATAATAGCGTTTGGAGAGTTTTTTACAACGTTTTCAGTAACTGCCTGTACAATGTTGGCATTGGTAGAAATAAGGTCATCTCTGGTCATACCAGGTTTTCTTGGTAGGCCTGAAGTAATAACTACAATGTCTGAATTTGCAGTTCTGGTGTAGTCGTTGGTTACACCATATGTTTTAGTGTCATACAGATTGATGGGGGCTTTTTGCCACATATCCAGGGCTTTTCCTTCTGCCACACCTTCTTTAATGTCCAGCAACACAACTTCATTGGCCACTTCGCGGTAAGCTAACACATCAGCACATGTAGCTCCTACATTACCTGCTCCTACAACAGTTACTTTCATATTTTTAAAGTTTTATTAAAGTTTTAGTAGAAAATTTAACTTATACAATCCTGTAAAATTATTAAATTGATGTATTTATGAAAACAAATTAGGGAAAATATTCAGGTTAATAGATAATTCCCTCATTATGAGTTGGAAATTGCTTTTCGACAATATAAATATTTCTTGTTTCTCTGGTAATTTTATACCTATCATCAATCCGTTCACCTACGATCCATACAATATTTTCTCCGCTGGTTAATACAAAAACTCTTTCTTTCAGGCTGACAGGAATTTTTTTATCAATTAGGAAGTCACTTAACTTTTTCTTCTGACGCATTCCCAATGGGTAAAAGAAATCACCTTCGCGCCATTTTCGGAGGGTTAAGGGAAACTCCAGTTTGTCTTTATCCAGGGCCGCAATTGATGAAACGGTGGGTATATTGAAATTATCATTTAAAACAGTTTCCATCCGTAGGCCAAAGTAAGGTGTTTGGGCAGAAGCCTGCTCAGGAAGTATTTTTTGAGCTTCAGGCTCTTTCGTTATGGGTGTAATCAGCAAAACTTCTCTGTCTCTAACCAGTAAGTGGGTTGCTGACTTGAATTTTTTGCCGGATAAGGTGGCCTTTATTATTTCTTTTGCTTGTTGATAGTTGAAGTTATATTCCTTTATAATTTCAAAAAGAACGATCGGAGCTGTTTCAAGGTCAGAAATTGATTGAAGGTCGATCTTTATAATATCTCTTTCCTGTGTAACAGCGTGTGTTTTAGTATTACTTACTACTTTGTTGAAAATACTTTCTACGGCACTTAATTTTTCTATGGTCTGGGCCATAGTTTCTTCCAGGTTGGGATTTATTTTTTTTAATAAGGGAATTACCTCATTACGAATAAGATTCCGGTAATATTTATTGGAATAGTTCGATACGTCTTCTCTCCATGAAATATTATGTTCCTTCAGAAATTGTAGTAATTCCGTTTTCCGGGCAAATAAAATAGGGCGAACTATTTTTCCGGAAGATGGCTTTATACCATGTAAACCCGAAATCCCGGTTCCTCTGGTCAGATTGAGTAAAACAGTCTCAGTAACGTCGTTTTCATGATGCGCGGTGGCAAGAAAATCGTAGCCCTCCCCTTGCATTACCTGGTGAAACCAGGAGTAGCGGAGCTCTCTTGCGGCCATCTGAATACTTATCTTATGAGTTTCGGCAAACTCCTTGGTGTTAAATCGGGTAGAGTGAAAAGGAACGTCAAGGTCTTCGGCAAGCTTTTTAACAAACTGTTCATCTTCTTCCGAATCCTTCCCTCGAAGTTGAAAGTTGCAATGCGCAATACCAAACCGAAAACCAGCCTTTTGAAAAAGGTGGGCAAGGCATACCGAATCCACGCCGCCGCTGACTGCCACCAAAACTTTATGGTCAGGAGAAAAAAGCTTGTTTTCGGTTATATACTGGTAAAACTTTTGCAGCATAATCGAAAGATAGGTTTTTTCGTTAATTTTGTGCAATAAAAATGAGAATGAACAAACTAAAAATATTTTTTGCCCTTCTGGTAGCGATTATCTCTACAGGCCTTTATGCTCAGGATCAGCCCAAAGGCGAAAAGGTGGAGTTGCTTGGTGCAAATGAGCTGGAAGGAATAACCATTAATGGGCAACCGGTTAGAAAACTGAAGGGAAATGTAGCTTTTAAACAAAAAGATTTATACCTCTATTGCGATTCGGCTTATCAATATCCTAACAAGAACAGCATTGAAGCTTTCGGGAATGTTCGCATGAATCAGGGTGATACCATCACGTTGACCGGAAATAAGCTTACTTATAATGGAGATACTAAAAAAGCAGAAGTTAGGAATAATGTGGTACTGAAAGACCGGAAAATGACTTTAACTACCGATTTTCTGGACTATGATGTTAATACCAAAGTAGCTGCTTATTATAACGGGGGAACTATTGTGGACGAAGAAAATAAGTTATCCAGCCGACAGGGAGTCTATAGTACCCAGACTAAAATTTTTAAGTTTAAAAAGGATGTTCACATAGAGAATATTCAAAAAGGGTATACCATAGATTCAGATACCCTTCATTATAATACAACTACTAAAATAGCGACCTTCAAAGCTCCAACCAAAATAGTGAACAAAAGTGGTACGCTCTATGCCGACAGTGGAGACTATGATACCGTAAATGGAGTCTCCATATTTCAGGGGCGGTCCCGGGTAGTATCCGGAAATTATATACTTGAGGGTAAACGAATTTATTACGACCAGAAACGAGATATGGGAGTTGTGGAGGGCGATGTGAAGATTACTGCTATCAAAGACAGTGTTATTATCACCGGACAAACAGCTCATTATTGGGGAAATCAGGGGATCTCCAAAGTGTCTGGCAATCCCGTCATGAAAAGTTTCCCGGAAGGTGATACATTGTTTTTATCTGCCGATACATTGATCTCCATAGATAATGAAGCAGCCGGGGAAAAGAAATTACTAGCCTATAATCAAACGAAAATCTTTAAATCAGATCTGCAGGGAAAATGTGACTCCCTGGTTTATAATATGGCCGATTCCATTATTTATTTTTATAACGACCCTATTTTGTGGAGTGGTGAAAATCAGATTTCAGCCGACTCTATTAATATAGAGTTGGTGAATAACAAAATCAATAAAATGAATCTTTCCACAAATTCGTTTTTAATTTCAGAAGATACACTGGCGAATTTTAACCAGGTGAAAGGTAAGAAGATGACAGCATTTTTTGTGAATAATGAGTTGGAAAGAGTGCATGTGGATGGAAATAGTGAAAGTATATACTTTGCACTGGAAGATGATAAAGTGGTTATAGGAATGAATAAGGCAGAGTGTAGTAATATGATCATAAAGTTTGAAAACCGGAAGGTAAACGCTATTTCCTTCCTGACTAAGCCGGATGCATCATTTATCCCCCCTCATGAAATACAAGGGCCTGAAAAATCGTTGAAAGGGTTTAAGTGGAGAATTAAAGAAAAGCCGGACAAAGCAGCGGTATTGAAACAAACGTCACTTTAATGCTATTTAAACCTAAGCAAGCATCGCATTTAGCTAAGAAAATATCGGTTGGAAAAAAGGCTTAAGTTTATGATTTTGCTACTTGTATTTAACTAATTGTTTCTTAATTTTGCAGTTTGCCTGATATGTCAGAAAAAATTCGAAAAGTAATATTTTATCTGTCTTTTGCACTTGTGTTTGCAAGTTGCAGTGACTTTTCCAAAATTCAGAAAAGTAATAATCTGGAGGAAAAGCTTGCTGCGGCGATGAAATATTATGAAAAAAAGGATTATTACAAGGCTGGATTGTTGTTGGATGAAATTACGCCTTTACTAAAAGGACGGCAGGATGCAGAAAAAGCCCAGTTTTATCATGCATATACTTACTATCATCAAAAACAGTATATCATGAGTGCCTATTACTTTAAAGATTTTGTAGAGACATATCCCAGAAGCGACAGGGCAGAAGAAGCGATGTTTATGTATGCAAAATCCTTGTACCTGGATTCGCCTCCATACAATCTGGACCAGACCAATACCTACGATGCAATGGAAGCCTTACAGGCCTTTGTTACGAGGTTTCCCAACAGCGCTTATATGCCGGAGGCAAATAAGTTAAGCGATGAAATGCGGGAAAAGCTGGAATATAAGGACTACGTAAATTGTAAAATATATAATAAAATAGGCAATTATAAGTCAGCGGTGGTAGCTTTTCAGAATTTCCTGGATGCTTACCCGACTTCAAAATATGCTGAGGAAATCAGTTTCCTCCAGATTCAGGCACAGTACAACCTGGCCAAAAATAGCGTACAAGGGAAAAAACAACAGGATAGATATTATGATGTCATTGAGTACTATCATGACTTCATAGATAAATATCCGAAAAGTAAGTATAAAAAAGAGGCTGAGTCAATGTTTGATTCAAGTCGTCAAAAATTGGAACAAATAAAGAGTTAATAGTAATAACTATAAATAGAATATGGCAGTATCTACATTAATTACAAGAGACGTGGACAAGATAGCAGCTCAAACAGGGAACATATATGAGTCCCTTGTTATAATTGCTAAAAGATCCAGACAAATATCGACTAAAGTAAAAGAAGAGTTAAATAATAAACTGGCTGATTTTGCTTCTACAGTGGATAACCTGGAAGAAATCTTTGAAAACAGGGAGCAAATCGAAATCTCTAAATTCTACGAAAGAATGCCCAAGCCAAGCACATTGGCATTGGAAGAGTTTCTGGAAGAGAAAATTATGTTCAGAAAGCCTGAACAAATCGAAGAAGGTAAATAAATTAACAACCGGTTTTATTAACTATGCTCCAGGGTAAAAAGATACTTTTGGGAGTTTGCGGGAGTATAGCTGCTTATAAATCGGCCGTATTGATAAGATTATTAATTAAAGAAGGTGCAGAGGTGCGTGTAATAATGACGTCCTCTGCATTTGCTTTTATAAGCCCCCTTACACTTTCCACGCTTTCTAAAAATCCTGTACTTTCGGAATTTACCAAAGGTGATTCCGGGGAGTGGAACAATCACGTAGAAGCCGGGCTGTGGGCAGACCTTATGTTGGTGGCGCCTGCCAGCGCAAATTCTATTGCTAAATTTGCTTCCGGTATTTGTGATAATTTTTTGACAGCTACCTATCTTTCGGCCCGCTGCCCTGTATTTATCGCTCCGGCGATGGATCTTGACATGTACGCGCATCCGACTACACAAAATAATCTTAAGAAACTCCAGTCTTATGGAAATGCAATTATTGATTCGGAATATGGAGAATTAGCCAGTGGATTGACCGGAACAGGGAGAATGGCAGAGCCGGAATCTATACTGAAAAAAGTAAAAGAGTTTTTTAACGGCCAGGGAAGCTTGAAGGGTCATAAAGTGATGGTGACTGCGGGGCCTACTTATGAAGCTCTGGATCCAGTACGTTTTATCAGTAACCATTCTACAGGAAAAATGGGGTATGAAATAGCCGAATGTCTGGCTTCTGCCGGTGCAGAGGTTTTTCTGGTGAGTGGTCCGACTTCTATTACGGTAAAACATCCATCTATCCATCTGATCAAAGTGAAATCGGCAGCCGATATGTATAAGGCTGCTTCTGAATATTTTGATCAGAGTTCCATAGCTATTTTGGCAGCAGCCGTTGCAGATTATACCCCCAAAGTGGTGGCGGATAAGAAGATAAAAAAGAATGATGCGGAGTTTTCCATTGAGCTCGTAAAAACAGTAGATATAGCCCGGGAATTGGGGAAAAGAAAAAAAGAAGGGCAAATTTTGGTGGGCTTTGCTTTGGAGACCGATAATGAACTGGAAAATGCCCGAAAAAAACTGGAATCAAAAAATCTGGACTTTATCGTACTCAACTCTTTAAAAGACCCGGGAGCAGGTTTTGCGGTGGATACCAATAAAATCACTATAATTGAAAAAAATAATAAAATCAGGGAATTTGAGTTAAAGAGTAAAAAGGAAGTTGCATCTGATATTGTTAAAGTTATCGAAAATTACGTCCATGGCTAAAAACTATTTTTTCCTTCTGGTTATTTTAATTTTTCCATTGTTGGTAAAAGCACAGGAGTTGAATTGCAATGTAACTATCGATATGAGCCAGATGCCTGCGGCTGATAAGTTTATATTCGATGATTTAAAGGAGGCCATTACCAACTTTATGAATAACCGGAAGTGGACGAACGATGCATTTAACCCGGAAGAGCGTATACGCTGCAATATATTCCTTACAATGACCGGAGGAGGAAACGGTTCCTATTCCGCTACGGCGCAAATTCAGTCTTCACGTCCCATTTACGGTACGAACTATGAAAGTACCATGCTTAATTTTATAGACAAAGAGTTTACTTTTGAGTATGGTATAGGTCAGCCAATGGATTTTAATGAAAACTCTTATTTGAATAACCTGACTTCCATGTTGGGTTTTTATGCTTATGTTATCCTGGCTATGGATTATGACAGTTTTTCTAAGCTTGGTGGTAATCCATATATCGAAAAGGTTCGAAATATCGCCAATGCGGCCCAGAACGCAGGAGGTGGATGGAAAGTGTTCGGAGATCCTAACAACAGGGCAAGCTTGTCCGAAAACCTGAACAGTCAGCAAATGACGGCGTTCCGGGAAGGATTGTATACTTACCACCGGTTGGCTATGGATAAATTTACTACGGATCCGGATGGGGCAAGAAAAATGATATTGGAGGTATTAACCAAAATAAAGTCGGTAAATTCCTTAAAGCCTTTTACTATACTTGTTAAAAGCTTCTTTTTGGCCAAGAGCGATGAGCTGATCAAAATGTTTTCCCAGGGAGATATGCAGGTAAGAGTGCAGGCGGTGAATATCATGAAAGAATTGGATCCCCTCAATTCGGAAAAGTATAACAATGCATTGAAATAAAAACCGGGTTCAATTCATATTA
>DATCKK010000094.1:0-2609 GCA_036562325.1 Cytophagaceae bacterium
TCATTAGACACTCCGGCTTTAGAAATGCCGGGGATAACACAATGTCTAGGTGTATATCCTAGAGAAGCAGATAATGAAATTCCCGATGACGGCTCTTGCGGTGTATTAATTGTGGAAACATCTCCGTTTTTCCTCAAGGGCACCGCTTATGCATTTACAGCCAATGGGGATCTACAGGAAACTATCTCCGAAGGAGAGAATTATAATAATAAGGAACCTGTCGAAAGTGTAGAAAAGGTCAAACAAGAAATGGAGACTTATGCGGAAGAGGTTAATGAAGCCACCGAAGACCAGATTTTAGATTACTATGCAAAATTAAAATTTTTACAAACGAAGTACCTAGATAGAACTGGCTCTTTCACGACAGTATTTAATCCTTATTGGGTTCCCGGCACTACGGGTTCGCTATATACTAGAGAGCCGGGATTGTACGTTAATTTCTTTGTACATACTGTAACTCACGACATTGGTTTAGCACCTCCCTCCATTGGCCGAGCGGTTACCCAAGTGTCTTTTAATTCTGCTAGAATGAGTAAAGATGCTCAAGGCGTCCCCGGTGTGACCAAAGAAGAACTATTTAATTACACCGTGGAGGATATGGTTAACTTGCAAAAGTCTTGGACTAACAACATTACTGGTGGGTCATGAAAAACGTAGAAGAACTATTAAAAGACCACAAACGACTAATCGAAGCTGAAGCGTATAAATATGCTAAATTTGTACCTCTTTCTTATGTATTATCCGAGGCACATAAACTAGCTAGAGAAGCTGCGGAGAAATACGATCCTAAAACAGGAATTAAGTTTTCTACATATTTGACCAATCAATTGCAGAAACTGTCGCGGCTATCTACTCAATACGGCGGTACAGTTAGGGTACCAGAAAATAAACAGTTCAAGATTAACAAATTGAACCAAATAGAGGCAGAGTTGCAAGATATATATGGAAGACCGCCTACCGTTGCAGAATTGGCAGATGCCTCCGGTTTAGGGGTACACGCTGTGAGTAGTTTGCTATCTGCAAGAAAGAAAGACGTTACATTGGCAAACCTAGCTTACTCTCCGGTTTTTTATGAAGGGGACGATGACGAGTGGATACACTTCGTATATCATGATCTATCTGCTAAAGATAAATTTATCTTTGAGCACCGTACCGGTTTTGGCGGTAAAAAAATTATGGACAATAATCAAATCGCTAAAGCCTTGGGCGTGTCCCCCTCTACGATCTCGCAAAGAATCAAATTCATAACTAATAAAATTTCACAAGGCCTACACAGATGACATTAGAACAACTTATTCAGGCGTACTTAAAATGGAGTAAAGAAGACCTTACTCAAGCTAGGCTGCAAAATGATGAATTATCATATAAATTTGCTTCGAACAGTTTAGGATATGACCTTCCATTTGATGTAAAAAGTTATCAACAATTTTTCGACCGCAAGAATTTAGATGATGAATGCGTGGCGCGCTATGGTAATAAAGATATCAAGTCTAAGAAACCTAGTGCTTGGTTACAGGCAGAGATAAATACCATACATGCCTTTCATAAATGTTTTGCGATGCGACATGCGAGTCGATTACAATATTACAAAAATGATTTAATTCAGAAAGGAGCTAGAAACTCCTCTACAATCATGCAAGCACTAGGAAAATTTATATATAGAAGAGATTTTACCGAACAGTCGTAATATATGCCTATTAGCGGAATAACTACCAATTATGTAGGTAGATCTATAGATATCCATATTATGCAGGGTGTGGACCCAAAAAAGGCTGATGCACACCCCGTTACATTATCTTTTGGTAAAATCTCCAATTATTGTACAGGTATTCAAAAGCTGGTACAACGATTTGCCATTCTTCTTTTGACAGAATTGGGCAGCCAACCTAACTCTCCGGAATTTGGGTCGTCGTTGCTTTTAGATCTCAGAAAAACCAGTTCTCAAGCCAACATCGGTGAGTTAACAGGGCTGATAAACACTGCTTGCATGAATGTGGTCAGCTTTCTCAGAAATTTTCAAAGAACCTCAGAGTTACCGGCGGATGAACAAATAGATACCGCAGTATTACAAAGCGTTCAAACCAGTGGTGGTAGGATAGATATTCGTATTGGCATCTTAAATATGGAAGGCGCATCCACCGTTTTTATTACACCGTTACCTATTAATCAGTAATTATGGCTGAATCGATTGAAGAAACTAGATTGAGAATTGAAGAATTTATAAAAGAAATCGATCCATACGCAGATATTTCTCCTGGGTCGGTATTGAGTGAACTTTTGGTTAAACTAGCTGCAACACTACATAACCCAATTAAAAACGATATAGACGAGTTAAATCAGGCCAGCAATATTTCTGCCGTTTTAGAATCTCCAGAAGATACATATAGTCCTATTATCGATAAAATAGCTTCTAACTACGGAGTAACTAGAGGGCAGGGTAGTAAATCGGTAGGTAAGCTTAAGGTCACCGTAGCTGGGTTGCGTACTTACCATCTTCCCGCTGGGTTTACTTTCTATCAGCCAGTATTAAAATTAAATTATTTGACCAGCACAAAGTACAGAGTCACTTCGAATCCGGTAAACGCAAACGATTTAAGACTATATAACTC
>DATCKK010000099.1:0-2303 GCA_036562325.1 Cytophagaceae bacterium
CCATTACTACCTGCTGGTGTTGTTGTGTTTTATCATGATTTTTCTTCCTGCCAATGCATGGTTTTCTGTGGATGCAAAGCAAAAACCGGAGATCCGAAGTCATACAGCACCTTACTGGACTCACTTTATTCTGATAGCTCAACTGGCGATTGTTTATTTTTATGCAGCTATAGCCAAGATTTATCCCGATTGGCTGGATGGAAGGCCTCTGCAAATATGGTTTGGATATAAAAAGGATTATTTTCTTATAGGCCCTCTTTTTACCAATGATATTTTTATCACGGTTATCAAATATGGCGGAATTCTGTTTGATCTTTTGGTAATACCTTTATTGTTATTTAAACCTACCAGAAAGTTTGCCATATTAGCGTCATTTGTATTTCACCTGTTCAATTCAGCGGTTTTTCAAATAGGAACATTCCCTTATATGATGTTGGCGTTTCTATTGTTTTTTGTGGATCCGGATTGGCTAAGAAGTAAAGTGTTTAAAAGTAAGCCCCAATTAGATTTGACAATAGAGAGAGAGACGATAACCAGGGGGCAGAACTATTTTATAGTAACCTGTGTGTTGATTTATCTTATAATTCAGGTTCTCTTACCTCTCAGGCATTGGTTATATAATGGCAATGTGCATTGGACAGAAGAAGGACATCGGTTGTCCTGGCGGATGATGTTAAGGTCAAAAAGTGGTACTTTTTATTGTAAGGTAAAAGCAGATAGTATTGACAAATATGTGGCTCCCGGCCAATTCTTAACCAGAGTACAGGTGCAAAAAATAGCAACCCGGCCAGATATGTTATGGCAGTTTGCAAAGTTTTTGGGTAACCATTATGAGGCAAAAGGGTATAAGGATGTGAAAGTATATATTTATTCTCGTGTGCAATTGAACGGGCATAAGGAACAACTGCTTATTGACCCGGAGGTTGCTTTGAATAAAGAACCCTGGAATGTGTTTTTGCCTTCTCCCTGGATTTTGCCTTTTGAACGTGATTAACAAAAGGTTATATATTTAAGGTTAAGAATAATTGAAGGTAATAAAAAAACAAGTTGATTCCTTGGTAAATATTTTATTCATTTGTATTGATCGTATAACTTATTCTGCAAAGTTTTTTGCGCCCCGTTCTTCTGATGAAGTTGTTTGTAAATGACAAGCCCGTGAGTGTTATTGAGTGGAGCGGGCCAATTAATAGCGCTGATTTTGATACCATCTATAATGGTTCAGATGATCTTGTTTCAAAGTATTTAAAGGGGAATGTCCTCATTGAAAAAGCCTCCACACTCCAGATAGATCGATTGCTTAAGCTTCTGGAAACCAAAAAACTCAAAAAGTTAACATCCGTCACTTTAGCAGTTACCAATTATCGATTGATCAAAGAGTATATAAAAGACCAGTATGAAATCATCAAAGCTTCTGGAGGGCTGGTTGTTAAAGGGGATAAGATATTGATGATTTACAGGTTGAAAAAGTGGGATCTTCCCAAAGGGAAACTGAAAAAAAAGGAAGATCCGAAAGTAGGAGCGAAGAGGGAAGTGGAAGAGGAGTGAAATATTAAAGTAGAGATAAAGGAAAAACTTTGCAGCACCTGGCATACCTACAGTCGAAAGAATAGCAGAATAGTAAAGAAAACCACCTGGTATCTGATGACAATTGTCGATGATAGCCAAATGGCTCCCCAAGAGGAAGAGTATATCGAGGAAGTGAAGTGGATGTCTAAAAAAGAAGTAAAGAAAGCATTGAAAAACTCTTTCCACTCAATTGAAGAAGTTTGCCGTTGCTATTATGAACAAACCCTCAACACTGCTCCCTTCGAATGAAGAGTGTGGAAGTGGTTTAAATAATTATATTGGCAGATTATTTACCTAAACAGGGTAAGGTAAGAACGGACTTACATCCCCACCGTATTTATGAATATCTCTTATTAGGGTAGAGCTAATTGACGCCAGGCTGGGAGTGGTAATCAAAAAAACGGTTTCCAATTCATTCCACAAATATTTATTCGCCTGAGCTATACTGTTTTCGTATTCAAAATCAGTAGTATTTCTTAATCCCCTTACTATATATTTCGCCCCGATTTGTTTGGCAAACTCTGCGGTTAATCCCTGGTAAGCCATAACTTTTACCTGTGGATGGTTGATAAAAGCAGATTCGATTTTGGGAATTAGAATATCCAGTGAAAAATACCGCGTTTTGTTGGTGTTTTTTCCAATTCCAATCACCACTTCATCAAACAACGCAAGGCTTCTCAGAACAATATCTTCATGTCCTTTGGTAAATGGATCGAACGATCCGGGAAAAAGGGCAA
>DATCKK010000108.1:0-6901 GCA_036562325.1 Cytophagaceae bacterium
ATTTTATCTTGATTCGGAAGGGAAAAGGTCTTTAAAAGTAAAATCCTTTGCAGGCGACGATGAAAAAATCTTATTACTGGAGTTTAAAGAATTGCTTGAAAAGTTTAATCAGGATAAATTAACGTTGGTAGCTCATAATGGAAAAGAATTCGATTTTCCCTACTTGTGCCGTCGCATGCTGATCAATCAAATCGAGTTACCCTCGGTATTGAATATTGGCGGAAAAAAGCCCTGGGAAATCAATCACATTGATACACTGGAGCTTTGGAAATTCGGAGACAGAAAAAGTTATACTTCACTCGAATTACTGGCTGCGGTATTCGATATACCCACCAGTAAAGACGATATCGACGGAAGTATGGTTAATGAAGTCTATTACCAACAAAGAGATTTGGAGAAAATAGCTTGTTATTGCAGGAAAGACGTGATTGTCACCGCGCAACTTTTGTTGAAATTGCATAATGAGCCATTAATCAATGAAGACCAAGTTTATATAGTAAACTGAATTTATTAGAATGTCATCACTTAACGGAGAAAACAAGGACGAAAACTATCTTTTAAAAGTTAACAATCTTAAAACTTATTTTAAGACCGAAGATAGCATAGTAAAAGCAGTAGATGACGTAAGCTTCACCCTCAAAAAAGGCGAAACCATTGGAATTGTCGGAGAGTCGGGCTCGGGAAAATCTGTGACTGCTCTCTCTATTATGAAATTGATTCCCAATCCTCCGGGAAGAATCGAGGGTGGAGAAATACTTTTCAACTCCCCAACTGAAGGTATCATAGACCTGGCCAAGCTTCCGGAAAAGGAAATGAGACAAAAAAGAGGTAATGAAGTATCTATGATATTTCAGGAACCGATGACATCGCTCAATCCGGTTTATACTTGCGGAAACCAGGTAATGGAAGCTATCATGCTTCACCAGAATGTATCTAAGAAAGAAGCAAAAGCATTAACCATTGATCTGTTTAAAAAAGTAGAACTCCCAAGACCAGAAGACATCTTCAATTCATATCCTCATCAGATTTCGGGTGGACAAAAACAACGGGTGATGATCGCAATGGCTATGTCCTGCCGTCCATCCATCCTTATTGCAGATGAACCCACTACAGCACTGGATGTTACAGTTCAGGCAAGAATACTTGAACTGATGCGTCAGCTAAGAGATGAAAATGATATGTCCATTATTTTCATCACCCATGACCTGGGAGTAATTGCTGAAATTGCCGACAAGGTAATAGTCATGTATCATGGGAAAATAGTAGAGCAGGGAAATATCTGGGATATTTTCTCCAAGCCTCAACACCCATATACCAAAGGGCTTCTTGCCTGCAGGCCACGACTGGATATAAAGCTAAAAGTATTGCCGGTAGTCTCTGATTTCATGAGTAAAGATGAAAACGGGAACATGATTGAGAATGAATCACGTTATCAATCTGTCGGGGAAGCGATTCTTCACAACTTTACTTCTGAAGATGAGATTCAGGAGCGGCACCAAGCGATAATGAAACAAACGCCTCAGCTAATAGTCAAAAATCTTAAAACCTATTTCCCGATCAAAACCGGGTTATTTGGAAAGGCCAAAGACTATGTTAAGGCTGTGGATGATGTCAGCTTTGAAGTATATCCCGGTGAAACTATAGGCCTGGTGGGAGAATCAGGATGTGGCAAAACCACCTTGGGTAGAACGATTTTACGGCTTATAGAACCTACTGACGGAGAAATAATTTTTGAAGGAAAGAAAATAAATACACTTGATACCGAAGAACTGCGTCTGCTAAGAAAAGACATGCAGATAATTTTTCAGGATCCATACTCCTCATTAAACCCAAGAATGACGATCGGTGAAGCCATACTGGAACCAATGCGGGTAAACGGTATAATGGATTCGGATTATCAAAGGAAAAAGAGAGTAATTGAGTTGCTGGAAACAGTAAGCTTAAATAAAACCCATTTTGAAAGATATCCTCATGAATTTTCAGGAGGACAAAGACAAAGAATATGTATAGCACGGGCACTTGCCTTAAATCCTCGATTTATTATTTGCGATGAATCTGTATCTGCACTAGACGTGTCAGTACAGGCACAAGTGCTGAATTTGTTAAACAAACTAAAAGAATTATTTAATTTTACTTATATTTTCATATCACATGACCTTTCCGTGGTTAAATTTATGTCCGACCGGATCATTGTGATGAATAAAGGTAAGATTGAAGAAATGGGTTATGCAGAAGATATCTATAGAAACCCACAAACAGAATATACCAAAAAACTAATAAGTGCCATTCCGAAAGGTGACCTTGAAGATATAAGAAGGGCACAACTAAAAAGAAAAAAACAGTTAAACAGTCAATTACTGAATGAGCAAAAAGAATAAGAAAGCAAGCGAAGCCAACACTAATGAGATAAAAGATAGAATTCTTACATTTTTTAAGAATAGCAAAAAAAATGCCTTCTCTATAAAAGAACTTATCAAAAAACTAAACCTCAAAAAGAAAGATCAAAAATCAGAACTCTCCGAAAACCTGAACGACCTGGTTAAAAAGGGTTCTATTATGCGTTTGAAAAATGGCAGCTTTAAAAGCGCCTCAGACGCTAAGTTTATTACAGGAACTGTAGATTATGTAAGCCCACGATTTGCATATATTATAAGTCCCGACTCAGAGGAAGATATATATGTAAGTGCCAATAAACTAGGCAATGCTCTTGACGGAGATACAGTAAGAGTACTTCTTTATCCAATAGACAGAAAGAGAAGAGAAAAAAGGCCGGAAGGAGAAGTAGTCGAAATTATTGAAAGAAGAAGAGATGAGTTTGTTGGTAAAATTGAATTGAATCCTCGTTTCGCTTTCGTGGTGTGCGATGGGAAGAAAATGCACTACGATATTTTTATTCCCCTGGAAAAAATTAACAATGCCAAACATGGGGAAAAAGTAGTAGTAAAAATATTGGAATGGCCGACTAAAGATAAAAACCCAGTTGGAGAAGTAGTACAGGTGTTAGGAAAAGCCGGTGAGAACGATGTGGAAATGCACGCAATTATGGCGGAGTTCGGACTACCTATGGAATTCCCTAAAGCTGTGTTAAGAGAAGCAGAAGCTATTCCGACTGAGATTCCCAAAGAAGAAATCGCCAAACGAAGAGATTTCAGAGACATCCTTACTTTTACTATCGACCCATTCGATGCCAAAGACTTTGACGATGCATTATCCATAAGAAAACTGGACAATGGCAATTGGGAAGTAGGAGTACATATCGCTGATGTTACTCACTATGTAAAACCAGATTCTATAATTGAAAAAGAAGGATATAACAGAGCTACTTCTGTTTATTTAGTAGACAGGGTAGTGCCCATGCTTCCTGAAAAGCTCTCTAACGAACTATGTTCGTTAAGGCCCAACGAAGATAAGCTTACTTTTTCTGCAGTATTCGAACTGGATAAAGACGGACATGTCAAAGATGAATGGTATGGAAAAACAGTTATCCATTCCAACAGAAGATTCACTTACGAAGAAGTACAACAAATTATTGAAGAAAAACAGGGAGACTATGCAGAAGAGATCCTTGTCCTAAATCAGTTGGCGCATAAACTTCGAGAAGACCGCTTCAAAAAAGGCGCTATAGGATTTGAAACTGTAGAGGTAAAGTTCCGCCTGGATGAAAAGGGTAAGCCTTTGGAAGTAGTTCCCAAAATTCGAAAAGATGCGCATAAGCTTATAGAAGACTTTATGTTGCTTGCCAACCGAAAAGTAGCAGAATATGTGCGGTTCATGAAAAAGGGGAAAGAGAAGAACACCATGGTATACAGGATACACGAGCATCCTTCCACTGAAAAACTGAACGCACTTGCGATATTTGCTAAGAAATTCGGACATCAGCTAAACTTAAGCGATGAACATCAGGTAGCCAATCAACTAAATAAACTGGTAGAAGACATTGAAGGCTTACCAGAACAAAACGTATTGCAAAGCCTCGCCATCCGAAGTATGGCCAAAGCAAGGTACAGCACAGAACCGGAAATACACTTTGGACTAGCCTATAAACATTATACACACTTCACCTCCCCTATCCGTAGATACCCGGATATGATGGTTCACCGACTGCTTGAACACTATCTGAATGGAGGCAAATCCGTCGAAAAAGATTATTACGAAGAAAAGTGTATTCACTCTTCGGAAATGGAAAAACGAGCTGCTGATGCAGAACGGGCGTCCATTAAATATAAGCAGGTAGAGTATATGAAAGATATGGTGGAGAAAGAGTTTGAAGGAATTGTTTCAGGTGTGATGGAATATGGTATCTTTGTGGAAATAATAGAAACAAAGTGTGAAGGTATGGTTCGGTTAAGCGAGTTGGAAGACGATTTCTACGAACTGGACGAACAGAACTTTAGAGTAATAGGTAAGAAGAACAAAAGAATTATTACACTTGGCGACCACGTTCAGGTAAAAGTGAAAAAGACCGACTTATTCAAACGAACCATTGATCTTTCTTTGCTAAGTTAATAAGCATGCATAGTGTAAAAAGTCTGGCCGACCGTCTTTCTAAAGAGGTAAGCTTAATTGATCTCTCACAGGAAAATCCGAGGGAATTATACGAGCCCATTTCATATATCATGAATCTCGGCGGTAAAAGGGTCAGGCCATTGTTGACTCTTTTAGCCGCACAACTTTTTACCGAAAAACTGGACAGCTTTTATAAACCTGCTCTTGCAATAGAGTTATTTCATAACTTCTCTCTTATTCATGACGACATTATGGACAAGGCTCCCATTCGCCGGGGCAAACCAACCGTTCATGAAAAATGGAACAACAATACCGCTATTCTTTCCGGAGATGTCATGCTCGTCAAAGTTTACGACTACCTGCTGGCACTTGACGACAGCCTATTACGAAAAGCAATGATGGCATTTAACAAATGTGCAGCAAATGTATGTGAGGGACAGCAGCTGGATGTAAACTTCGAAACAGAAGATGGAATTACTGAAGAGCAATATCTGGAAATGATAAAACTGAAAACTGCGGTATTGCTTGGATTTTCATTAGAGTTTGGAGGGATGCTGGCTATGACCACCCAGGCTAATCAGGACTTATTAAGAAGTGTGGGGATCAATATAGGTGTAGGTTTTCAGTTAAAAGACGATCTCTTGGATGCTTTCGGCGATCAGGAAAAGTTTGGCAAGAAACCAGGCGGAGACATCATCGCAAAGAAAAAAACATTCCTTCTGATAAAGGCGTTTGAAAATGCCAAAGGCGATGACTTAAAAAAACTAACCGCTCTGATGCAGCAACCCAACGAAAGCACAGTAAAAGAAGTAACTGCCTTGTATGAAAAATTAGGAGTAAAGAAAGCAGCGGAAGAAAAGGTGAATTACTACTTTAATGAGGGCTTCAAAGCATTAAATAAGATCAACGCCCCCTTATATAAAAAGAAAATGTTAAAAAGCTTTTTGGAGCAGTTGATCAATAGAGAGAATTAATAATCATACATAATCTTTTGAGAATAGTGAGGAAATCGACTTCCTTGCTATTCTCAAAAATCATTTATTGCACCTATTATAAACTCTACCATTTCCTCCGTCAATGCTGAATTCAAAGGCAAGCTCAATATCTCATCACACAAGGCTTCTGTAACAGGTAAAGAAAGATGTGAAAGTTCTGAATAAGCCTCCTGCTTATGAATGGGAGCCGGATAATGAATTAAAGTTTGAATTCCTTTTTCCAATAAATACGCCCTCAACTCATCTCTTCTTCTTGTCCGAACTACAAACGCATACCAAATCGGATAACAATCTTTAGCAATTACTGGCAACGTAATATCCGGATGATTTATTTTATCTAAATATACAGCCGCAATCCGATTCCTGATTTTATTCTCTTCATCCAAAAAATCAAACTTTACATTCAGCACAGCTGCCTGAACTTCGTCCAGCCGGCTATTCACACCTTTTATCGAATGGATATACTTTTCAGCACTACCATAATTCCTTAAAGAAGCTAATTTTTCATATAAACTCCTATCGTTAGTAGTTATAGCCCCTCCATCTCCCAGACATCCCAGATTTTTAGTTGGATAAAAGCTGAATGCAGCAACATCTCCAAGGCTACCGGCCTTTTTACCTGAAAATGTAGCACCATGAGCCTGAGCTGCATCCTCTATTACCTTCAAACCATACTTTTGCGCCACCCGGTTAATTTCATCCATATTTACCACTTGGCCATATAGATGGACAGGAATCACTGCCTTACAATTATCAGAAATATGCTTTTGCAATTCTTCAGCCGTTATCAAATACGTTTCAGGATGAGGCTCAACCAATACAGGCTTTAATCCTGCTGCTGAAACAGCCAGAGCGGTTGCTATAAAAGTATTCGCAGGTATTATTATTTCACTTCCAGCCGGAAAATCATACGCTTTCAAAACCAATGTAAGAGCATCCATGCCATTACCTACCCCGATACAATACTTGACGCCACAATATTCAGCAAACTTACTTTCAAACGCTTTTACCTCTTCTCCCAAAACATACCACCCTGACTCCACAACACGATTAATTGCCGACGTTATTTCAGACTGATATTTTTGATTAATCGCCTTTAAATCCAGATAAGGAATCATGAACAGATATTTCTTTTGAGAAGTTAAACGTGATGATAAAGTTAAAAGTAAAAAATTCTTTTAAAAGAATATAAAAGCTTTTAGCTTTATAACATATACTTATTTTTAGGAATGAGCATTACAGTTGTACTTATCATCATTACCGTTGCAGCCAGTATTTATACCTGGAACAACCCGAACATTTACGCCAAATGGATTTTCAACCCATACAAGATAAATCGTGACAATGAATATTATCGGTTTTTAACAAGTGGTTTATTACACGGGGGGTATGCCCACCTC
>DATCKK010000109.1:0-5183 GCA_036562325.1 Cytophagaceae bacterium
CATTAAGATTCCCGGAAAGCAATTCCAAAGGTTTGGATTTTGCCTATCGCAGGGCAAAAATGGCATGGTATAATGTCGATAATTATTTCTTGACTATTAAAGATCCGATTCTGCCAACAGACACATCTTATTTCGATAAATACTTTACTATACAAGACCTTTTCAAGGAACAAGATCGCACATTAGGCACCAATAACCTTGTAACATTTGATGTAGCCTATTATCCAAGCGAAAGGGGGCAATACAACTTTAACCCCAACATGGATGCCTCTGGAAAACTTCCGGGAGACCCAAGACAAAATTTCGGAGCGATTACACGTGAAATGCGTAACGACATTGACTTTGACAACTCCAATATCCAATACATTGAATTCTGGATGATGAGCCCATATATCCAAACAGATAACGAATCAGAGTTGATGATTGACGGCGCACCATTCGATTTAAACAACACCGGAAAACTATATTTTAACCTTGGAAACATTTCTGAGGATGTAATGAAAGACGGTAAACACGCCTTTGAGAACGGACTGCCTGTGAATGGTGACATGGGTGCCGTCGACCAAAGTATATGGGGATATGTTACCAATCAACAATTTTTAACCAATGCATTTGCAAGTCAGCAGGGCGCAAGAGAACAACAGGATATCGGATTGGATGGATTAAATGATGACAATGAAAGAGAATTTTTCTCTGCTGACTTTCTCAATAAAATTTCCGGCCTGACAGAAGGAAGCCCTGTATACAATGACCCTTCCGGAGACAATTTTGATTATTTCATGGGAGACAATAAAGATGCAGAAAAATGGTCCATTACCAAACGTTATAAAAACTTCAATGGTATGGAAAACAACTCACCTGAAAATACAGGAAGCGGCAACTACACTCCTGCCAACTCCACACTCCCAGATAATGAAGACCTGAATCAGGATAATACCATTAGTGATTTTGAGGAATATTATGAATATGTAGTAGATATAGATCCAAGTAAGTTTGTTGAGGGGTCCAACTACATCATTAGCCAGCAACAGGTTGGTAAATCGATGTGGTATCAATTCCGTATTCCGATAAGAACTCCTGACACTACTTATGGCGATATCAGCGGGTTTAAATCCATCCGCTTTATGCGAATGTATTTAACAGGCTTTGCAAGCCCGGTAGTATTAAGGTTCGCTCAACTTCAACTGGTAGCTAACCAGTGGAGGGTGTACCAGGCAGATAATCTGGATGAATATGCAGGTATTGTACCTGAACCTGATGACGCAACCATTGTGGTATCTACCGTTAACGTTGAAGAAAATTCATCGGCCGGCCAAAACTCCTCCCCTTATGTTGTACCGCCAGGATTCAGCAGAGACCAGGATGCGACTTCCATTAACAACAGAAGGCTAAACGAACAATCTTTAAGAGTATGCGTGGAAAGCCTTGATGACAACGTTTCCCGAGCCGTATACAAAAACGTTTCCTTCGACTTCCTTAATTATAAAAAGCTAAACATGTTCCTGCATGCAGAAACATTCGAAAACTTACAGGATGGACAGGTACATGCTTTCTTCCGGTTAGGAACCGACTATACCTCCAATTATTATGAAATAGAAATACCACTGCACTTCAGCAAGCCTGGAAGCTCTGATCCTTACGAAGTATGGAGGGTAGAAAACGAATTAAATGTAGCTATTAGTGATTTGGTAGATGCTAAACTTCAGAGAAACCAGCAAAATGGTTTTTCTCTTCAAAGCCGGTTTGAGACGTTCATCAATGGCAGAAAAATTATTGTAAAAGGAAATCCCGACCTGAGTGCTGTCACTACATTAATGATAGGGCTACGTAACCCTAAAGACGATTACCGGGCTCCGGTATCTGTCTGTATCTGGGCTAACGAACTCAGAGTGTCCGAGTTTGTGGAGAATGCCGGATGGGCCGCCACTGCACGTATGAATGCCAAATTAGCAGACCTGGCTACTGTAAACACTTCTATTCGATATACAGGTGTTGGTTTCGGATCTCTTGATCAAAGAACCTCCCAAAGGGAAAGAGTTAATACGCTGGAGTACGGAGCTGCTTCAAACATCTCGCTCGACAAGTTCATACCTGAAAAAGTCGGCTTAAAGGTACCTCTATATGTCAGCTATGATCGTAAAGTTATATCTCCTAAATATGATCCGCTTGATAAGGATGTCCTTCTTAAAACATCCCTGGAGAATAAAGACCCCGATGATAGAGATGCCTATAAACAATTGGTTCTGGATAATACGGAACGAAAAGCAATTAACCTTACGAACCTTCAAAAGGTTAAAACAAAGCCCAATGCCAAATCACGTATCTACGATATAGAAAATCTTTCCTTTACTGTTGGTTACAATGAAACCCGAAGGACCAGCTACGATATTAAGGAATACTATTTAAAGAACTATAAGGGAGGGGTTGGCTATAACTATAATGCAAAAGTTAAAGCCATTGAACCATTTAAGAAATCCAAGATGTTCAAATCAAAACATCTGAAAATGATCAGGGACTTTAACTTCACTCCGCTCCCTAGTACATTCACTTTCAGAGGAGACCTGGACAGAAGAATCATTAAAACTCAATTCTTCGAATCAGGCCCGCTTTCACCTGCACAGGATCCTTTCTACGAAAAACTGTTCACCTTTAACAGAACTTATGGCATGTTCTGGAACCTGACCAAGAGCCTTACCCTGGATTACAATGCCAATGCAAATGCTGTAATAGATGAACCTCAAGGTGAGCCAGGAGGAAAAGAATATAACGACAGCCTTGTAACCCGAATTAAAAACCTGGGGCGTCTGAAAAACTATAATCAGCAAATCGGTGCTACATATAAACTTCCATTCGATAAAATTCCACTTGTTTCCTGGATTGATGCCGATGCCCGTTACTCTGCCGGCTATACCTGGACTTCCGGCGCACTATTCATCAGAGATACTCTAGGTAATATGATTCAGAATACCAGAGAAAGGACTTTAAACGGAAGGGTTAATCTGGATAAAATATACAATAGCGTTAAGTTCCTTAAAGAAATTAATTCTCCTGCTCCGGTGAAAAAACCAAATCAAAAACCGGATCCGAAAGATACCACAGCTCCCAAACCCGAGTTAAAAGCACTTAAAGCTGCTTTACGAATATTAATGAGCGTTAAAAATATAAACTTCACCTACTCAATTACAGAAGGTACTCAAATGGCCGGCTTTATGCCAACCCCTAAAATGTTCGGGCTTGACGACTTCAGTAATTTCAATACCTTAATGCCATTTATACTGGGATCACAAGATGCCAACTTTAGATACACTGCAAGAGATAATGGCTTTCTGTCTAAATCAACAGTATTGAACACCCCATTCTCTCAAAACAGAAATATAAACTTTACAGCACGAACCTCTATGGAGCCCATCCGGGACTTCAAGATTACGCTCGATGCGAAAAAAACAAAGACCAGCAACTACCAGGAAATATTCCGGGATACTTTATTGGGCGACCCCGTGGAATATGCTTCCTTAAACCCTAACCGAACCGGTACCTACAATATAAGCTTTATAGGCTTAGGTAGTGCATTTCTGGGTAAAGGTACAGGCACAGACCCTAACTCATCCAAAGCGTTTGATAATTTTGTAGCGTATCGAAGAGAGGTACAATCCAAAATTCAAAGGGAGTCAGGTAAAAACTACGGCCTAAACTCACAGGATGTATTAATCCCTGCCTTTATTGCAGCCTATAGCAACAGGCCTGTTTCGAAGACTAAAATTTCGGCATTTCCATCTATACCTTTGCCTAACTGGAGAATAGATTTTAACGGACTTACAAGAATTGAAGCTATCAAAAAACGATTCCCATCCATTAGTCTTTCTCATAGTTACTCCGGAACCTATAGCATAGGCAGCTTTAATTCTTCCCTTTTATACGGAGCCGATATTATCAACCCTAATCAGGATTTTGAAAATACTCCGTTGCCTGGTGACACATCGTTGACACCAATATACATCATGGACCAGGTGAGTATTACGGAAAGGTTTGCACCATTAATCGGAATTAACATCCGAACAAAGAATCGTGTCACTTATAAGGTAGAATACCGAACAAGCCGAACCATGACTTTAAGTATCAACAATGCTCAAATCACAGAAAACTTAAGTAATGATTTTGTATTCGGTTTAGGATATACAAAATCCGGAGTTAAAATACCTAAATTCCTCCCTTATGGTGGTACTGTATTGAAAAACGAACTAACATTACGGGTAGATTTCACCATCCGTGATACAAAAACCACTCAGCGGAAAATCGAAGAGTCATCAACCATCACCCAGGGTAACCTCAACTGGCAGTTGAAACCTACTCTGAATTATGTAGTCAATCAACGATTGTCCATGCAGTTCTACTTCGAACGAAATGTGAATGCGCCTTATATTTCCAGCTCGTTCAAAAGAGTTACTACTGCCTTTGGAATACAGCTGAGGTTTACACTATCCTAATCTTTAATAAAAACGGATATTTATTTCAATAACCTACTCTTGAAAAGAGCAAGAATGGAACTCTCCTCTTTTCTTTTTTCAGGCCTGGCAATATAGCTACATTTCTGATTGGCAAAACCGTATTTATTTAAATACAAAAATTCAGTTTTAAGAAAAATCATGCTATTTTTAGCTTTCATTCTTATCAATTTAAAATTATGGTTTTTCCTAACGAACTAAAGTACACTGAGGACCACGAATGGATCCGTATTGATGGAGATGTTGCCTATGTCGGAATTACCGACTTCGCTCAAAAAGAATTAGGCGATATCGTATTTGTTGAAGTTGATACAGTAAACCAGGAAGTAAAAAAATCTTCTGTTTTTGGTACTGTTGAAGCTGTAAAAACAGTGGCAGACCTTTTTATGCCGGCTACAGGTACTATTCTGGAATTCAATCCTGAAATCGACCAACATCCGGAATTTATAAACTCAGATCCTTATGGAAAAGGCTGGATAGTAAAAGTCAAAATAAAAGATGCTTCGGAAGTAGAACATTTACTCTCTGCTGACAGTTATAAAAACCTGATAGGAGTTTAATATACCATATGTTTCTCAGGTATAACATACTATCCATTGCCTGGGCAACCTTCATTTTAATAGCTACCCTGATCCCGGGAAAATCCATACCTGAAGTAGATTTAGCAGGTATAGATAAAAT
>DATCKK010000117.1:0-5738 GCA_036562325.1 Cytophagaceae bacterium
AACCTGAAGAGTATTATAATAATAACATTATTGAAACCAGCTTTAGGGTTGAAGCTGATAAGATCAATCCTGTACTTGATGTTGTTTTTGACGGAGTGCATATAATGGATGGTGATATTGTATCACCCAGTCCATTAATAACCATCTCTATAAAAGATGAGAATAAATTCTTGTTTAAGAATAATACGGATGGGATGGAAGTTTTTCTGAAAAGGCCGGGCAGGGATGAGTTTGAAAAGATAGAGTTAAGCAGTAATCCGGATATAATTAGTGCCGGGCAGGTAGGGGGAAAGATAAATCAGTATGTTATCCAATATAATCCTAAAAACTTGCCCGACGGTATATATACATTAAGAGTACAAGGAACAGATGCGTCTGGTAATAAATCCGGAACAGAACATTATGAAATAAGGTTTGAGGTAATAAATAAATCAACCATTACGCATTTTTATCCATATCCGAATCCGTTTTCGACAAGTACACGATTTGTATTTACCTTAACAGGAAGTGAGATTCCTGAAGATTTGAAAATTCAGATTATGACGGTTTCGGGAAAGGTAGTAAGAGAAATTACCAAATCTGAACTTGGCCCGATAAGGATAGGAAATAATAAAACAGACTTTGCCTGGGACGGAACGGATGAATTTGGAGATCGCCTGGCTAATGGGGTGTATTTATACAGGGTGATTATTAAGAATAAAGGCGAAAATTTTAGTCATAGAGATTCCTCGGGTGACAGAGCTTTCAAAAAGGAATTCGGAAAGCTCTATATACTTAGATAGAATTTAGATAGAAGATTGATTACAAGGGGGTAACCCCTTTTTTATTTGTTTTTCTTCAATGTAAGAAAAGTTTGAAATATGAAATGTATTGAAATAGAATTAGTGGAAAATGAATAAGTTGTGAATAACTATTAAAAACATTTACCCTAAAAAAAACTTTAATACATCAATGTTTTATAAGTTTTTTTGTCATATTTACACAACTTATAAAATTAACTGTTGATTTGTACGTATTTATAGAAGAAAGTAGAGGAATCAATAGTATATATTATATAAGGGAGAAAAGTAAAAGCCTCTTACTAAGAGTATATAGCAAGAGGCTTTTAAGAGTAGCGAGGAGCAGATTTGAACTGCCGACCTTTGGGTTATGAATCCAACGCTCTAACCAACTGAGCTACCTCGCCAAATGAGAGTGCGAATTAATAATAATATGGAATAAAAAACAACCTTTTGTTTAAAAAAGTTTTTAAATTTTAGTCCTATGGAAAAAGAAAAGATGACAATGGGTAAGAACAAATTTTCCACCGAATTTGAGTTGAACGTATCCCCCAAGATTTTGTATCATTATATAAATACGGCTTCCGGGCTTGAGGACTGGTTTGCAGATAAGGTTATTGCCACATCCGAAAAGGAATATACATTTATTTGGGATGGCAAGGAACATAAAGCCAGAAAGGTTTCTCAAAAGGTAAATCAATATGTAAAGTATGAGTTTTTACCCGAGACACCGGAAGAAAAAAAAGATCCCTCATTCCTTGAATTCAGAATTGAAACCAATGAGTTAACTCAAACCACCTTTTTGAAAGTTACGGATTATTCGGATTTTGATGATGTCAAAGACCTGGAAGAGCTTTGGAAACATTTGTTTGAGGCACTCGTGGAAAAAGTAGGTGGTTAAGAATAATTCGGATTCAATCTAACTTGTTCAACTTGATCTATTTTTTTACTCTTTGTTAATCGAACCTATAATCTGACAGGTAATTAGTTTAATAATATCGTTCAGATATATAGCACTAATTGTTGCCACTGAAAGATATTCCGCATTTTATATTAATTTTGGCGGAACTTTTGATAGGTTAGATTGTATTTTGGAATTTAATGAAGAAGCTGGACAAACTTATAGTAAAGGCATTCCTTGGCCCTTTCTTTTTGACATTTGTAGTAGTTGTGTTTATACTATTAACACAATACTTGCTTAAGTATCTGGAAGACTTTGTAGGAAAGGATCTTGGATTAGCTGTTTTTTCCGAACTGATTTTTTACTTTAGCATTAATATGGTGCCAACAGCCATGCCTTTGGCTATCCTGCTTTCTTCCCTTATGACCTATGGTAACCTGGGCGAGCATCATGAACTTACAGCCATCAAAAGTGCAGGAATATCTTTAACCAGAACGTTAATACCCATTTTTCTGAATGTACTGATACTAACCGGGGTGGCTTTTTATTTTAATAATAACATGGTACCTAAGGCCAATCTTAAAGCGTATAGCCTGCTTTATGATATTCGTCAGAAGAAATTATCCTTTGACTTAAAAGAAGGGGCGTTTTACAACGGGCTTCCGGGGTATAGTATTAAAGTAACAAAGAAACTTCCGGATGGGGTATCGCTGAAAGGAGTAATGGTTTATAATCATACAAGTGGGAGAGGTAATTCAGAAGTAATCATAGCAGACTCTGGTAAACTCAGTACTTTTGCGGGAGACAAGTATTTAAAGATGACATTATTCAATGGGAAAAGTTATTCCGAATATGTTACTAATACAGGGAGTTATGTGTCTCCCAAGCAATTTGTAAGAAATGATTTCGAAAGAAGTGAGATCGTTTTCAGCCTTGCCTCGTTCGATCTGAACCGAACCAAGGAAGAACTTTTTGCAGGGAATAAATTAATGAAAAATGTGTCTGAACTTCAGACTTATGTAGATTCGGTGAAGAACGAGTACAATACCGTTAAAAATAACCTGATATCGAATATTAAGCCCTTCTATTTATATAATCCAATAGGAAAGGCTACTAATGATGCTGCTGAAGAACTCAAGGCGGATAAACTGCTTACCAGACTGGATAGTCTTCCTGCACTTGAAATAACAGAAGAGCAAAAAGTACAGGTATTGAATCGGGCTGTCAATCAGGCCAGAAGTGTAAAGGCTTATATGAAAAGCCATATTGAGCGTCTAAACTTTCTTACCCGGGAAGCCAACGTGTTTGAAATTGAAGAATATAAAAAATACACTCAGTCTATCGCTTGTTTAATAATGTTTCTGATCGGAGCTCCGTTAGGAGCAATCATTAAGAAAGGCGGACTGGGAGTTCCTGTGCTGATTTCCATAATTTTCTTTATTACCTTTTATGTAATATCCCTGATGGGGGAAAAGTGGGCAAAAGAAGGAGTGGTAGATGTTCCTTATGGAATGTGGGCGGCCAATCTGATACTATTGCCTATTGGATTATTCTTCTTAAGACAGGCGAAAAATGATTCGAGGTTATTGGAAACAGATTTTTATTCACCGGTAGCTAAACTGGTTAGGAAAATCTTTGGAAAAGGAAACTAAATGTAAAAAGTCAAGGTTTTTGTACTATAAATTTGGTTTTCAAAAATTAGATTTCTAACTTTGCGATTCTTTAAATTGGTAATAAAACGCTAAGATAACAGAGTAACAAAATGTATTTAACCTCAGAAAAAAAACAAGAGATCTTTAAGACAAACGGAAAAGCGAAGTCTGAAAAAGATACAGGATCAGCAGAATCTCAAATTGCATTATTCACCTTTAGAATCAATCACTTAACAGAGCATTTAAAGCAAAATCCCAAAGATTATTCTTCAAGATTGGGATTATTGAAGCTGGTAGGAAAGAGAAGAAGGCTTTTAGACTACCTGATGAATATTGACATAGAGCGCTACAGAGCTGTAGTTGCTGAACATAATTTAAGAAAATAATCTGAAAAAGAGAGGGATTCGAAGGAATCCCTCTTTCATTACTTTGCTCCGCTGTTTGTGCTTACCGCGAAACCTTAGAAGAGATTTTACTTTTAAAAATATTTATAAAAAACTAGATGTTGCCAAACGTAATTACGAAAAAAATAAAGTTAGAGGATGGTAGAGAGATTTCCATCGAAACTGGTAAGCTAGCCAAGCAAGCTGATGGGTCAGCAGTGGTTAGAATGGGGGATACAATGCTATTAGCAACCGTAGTTTCCAAGAAGGAAGCCGGGGAGAATGTGGATTTTATGCCTCTTTCTGTAGATTACCAGGAAAAATTTGCAGCGGCAGGAAAAATTCCGGGAGGATTTTTAAAAAGAGAAGGAAAACTATCAGATCATGAGATTTTGATATCAAGATTAGTAGATAGAGCAATTCGCCCGCTATTTCCAGACGACTATCACGCTGAAACTCAAATAAATATTAGCTTAATTTCTGCAGATAAAGAAGTATTGCCGGATGCATTGGCAGCCCTTGCCGCATCTGCTGCATTAGCTGTTTCTGATATCCCATTCAATGGACCTATTTCTGAAGTAAGAGTTGTTAAGGTTGAAGGGCAGTATTACGTAAATCCGGTTCCTGCACTTATAGAAAAAGCCGATTTGGATGTAATTGTAGGAGCTTCAATAGATAACATTCTGATGGTGGAAGGAGAGATGAACGAAGTTCCCGAATCAGATTTGTTAGAAGCATTAAAAGTAGCCCATGAAGCTATTAAAATACATTGCAAGGCTTTAAAAGAATTAGAAGCAGAGGCTGGAAAAACGCAGAAGAGAGAATACAATCATGAAAATAAAGACCCTGAATTAAGGGAAAAAATGTATAAGCTACTGTATGATAAAGTATATGAAGTAGCAAAACAAAAAAATGCCAACAAGCATTCCAGAAGCGAGAATTTTAAAGCAATAAAACAAGCTTATATAGACTCCTTACCGGAAGATCATACAGAAGATTTATTCCTGATTGATAAATATTACCATGAGATCGAGAAAGAGGCTGTTAGAAACATGGTATTAAATGAAAGATTCCGATTGGATGGAAGGAATCTGGACGAAATAAGGCCTATCTGGTCAGAAGTAAATTACCTGCCTTCAGCTCACGGGTCATCTATTTTTACGAGAGGTGAAACTCAGTCACTTACTACAGTGACAATGGGTACCAAACTGGATGAGCAGATGATCGACAGTGCTATGCTTACAGGTTATAATAAATTTATGTTGCACTATAATTTCCCTGGTTTCTCTACAGGTGAGGTAAAACCTAACAGAGGTCCGGGCAGAAGAGAAGTTGGGCATGGCAACCTGGCATACCGTGCATTGAAAAAAGTATTACCTCCAGCTGAGGAAAATCCATATACAATAAGGGTAGTATCGGATATACTTGAGTCAAATGGTTCTTCATCCATGGCAACTGTTTGCGCAGGTACATTGGCCCTTATGGATGCCGGCGTAAAAATAAAAGCTCCGGTATCTGGTATCGCCATGGGATTGATTTCTGACAGTAAAACCGGAAAGTGGGCTGTACTATCCGATATTCTTGGTGATGAGGATCATCTGGGGGATATGGACTTTAAAGTTACCGGTACAGCCAAAGGTATCACAGCATGTCAGATGGATATGAAAGTAGAAGGTCTTTCTTACGAAGTACTTGCTCAGGCATTGGAGCAATCTAAAGCAGGAAGACTGCATATTCTGAACGAAATGCTGAAAACGATAGACAAGCCTCGTGAAGATTATAAGCCTCATACTCCTAGGTCTTTTGCCATGAGAATTCCAAAAGAAATGATAGGTGCGGTAATAGGGCCAGGTGGAAAAGTGGTACAAGAGATCCAGAAAGTTACAGGTGCTACTGTAATTATTGAAGAGATAGAAGACGCTGGTTTGGTGAACATATTTGCCAAAGACAAGTCTGTGATGGAAAGTGCCGTGAAATGGGTAAAAGGAATAGTAAGTGTACCTGAAGTAGGAGATGTTTATAC
>DATCKK010000118.1:0-2920 GCA_036562325.1 Cytophagaceae bacterium
CGTAAAAAATGTATCTTTATCGAGCGGAGCAGAAGGATTTCACACATTCACTGCGAATATGCTAAGTGATGGGCCTTTAGAAAGGGAAAACACGGAATCCTATCTATTAATGGAAACCGGAGATAAAATATTACAAGAAAATAACGATAAAATAAAATTATAACCTATGGCAGATACTAAAATAAGCGAGCTACCGTTGGGTGGTACTATATCGGGATCGGAATTAGTGCCGATAGTTCAAGCCGGTCAAACAGTTCATGTACCCGTTTCAAGTATAGGTAGAAAAGGTGCCACCGGCGCAAAAGGTGATAAAGGTGATAAAGGTGATAAGGGAGACATAGGACCAGCCGGTCCCCCAGGGCCCCAAGGCCCGGTTGGTGAACAGGGACCCGCTGGGGCCCCCGAAGCTATGCCAATAACAAAATCCACCGACCTATCATCTTATATAGCTGCAGGCAACTTCTCTGTAACCCCTAAAGATGGGGATGGTGTGTATGATAACGCGGGGGGGTTATCCGTAACAACAGATGAATTGGAAAACTACGATGTAAGGTTTAATTATATCGATGGCACATGGAGTAAAGAGTTAATAGATTTGGTAAAGATTGACGATGATTCGATTTCTGACAAAAAAGTATTATCCGCTCAATATGTGGTTGATCAGACAACATATGATGGGGAGTTATTAGGTGTTCCGGATTTGCAGTTATTTACGGGGTTGCCTAATAATCAGTTTAGGGCGGATGCAAATTTTATATTTCCTCAAACGGGGCGGGTCAGGTTGAATTTTCTCTTATCAGGGAATGATAATGTAATTATTACAACATTAAGTGCTGTTAGCGGTTCGGTTACAGTTAAGCGGGTTTATCCATTAACGGCCGTAGAGGGTGTTAATACCTGTATTATAGACGTAGAGGCGGGCGATTATTTTGGAATATACTGCCCCAACAGCTACATATCTACCACGAACACTGGAGGGGTAGGTGTTAATGTAAACTTTACCCTACCTATAGAACCAGGTAAAACATTTACAACAATTCCTACAACTAGGGTATTACAATACAACTATAGCTATTTAACTCCTTTGAAAGAAAAAACAAATGAAATTATTCAGAATATATCGAATAATTTAGATGCTATTGAAGGAGACGACGGTTACTCCGGCGTTTCTTCTGTAACAGCTACAACAGAACTTATTACACCTTACCATAGGGTGGACGCAACGAAAATGAGTGCTTCGCGTAAAAAGCTAACACAGCTAATAGTAAATGCGAGGGCAACAGGAAAACTTTATGTTCGGTTTTACAGCGGGTCTAAAGCGGCCTTTATACTCCAAAAAGAGCATGTGTTTACAATTGATTCAACGGGAGTTCAGACGTTGGATTTCCCCGATAACTTTATACTGGAAGGAGACATGTTTATTGGTTTTTATGGCGTGCCAATAACAGCAGTTAATGCCTCCCCTGCGGTTACAAGCTATAGCTTAAGCACTACGCTTGGCCTTCCGTCTTACGTGGGCACAGATTCTTCCTGGTTATTGCATTACAGGTTAAATTATAAAGAAATAGACAGCCTCAATGAAGCTATATCTCAGATTCGGAGCGATATTGAAGATCTGAATACAGCTATCACACAGGAAAAAGTAATATACAATGCTTATGTTACTTTAAACGGTACATCTCCAACAGTAAATGGAGATGGTTGGTATAAATGCTGTCCTGTAGTAAAAGATAAAGACGACAGCAACAGAACGCTAGGCGTTACAGGATTTGCTTATGATAATAAAAGAAAATTATTTGTTGTAAGTGAATATGGCTATGGGTTTTCTTCCCGGTTGCTTCTGTTTAGACGTACCGATTTGGTAGAGAGAAATACCGATACCGGTGTTATATCTACACCATACAAAACAATAGATTTAACCGGGAAAATAATAGAGCTGCAAGGGGTGGCGTACGACTGGATTAATGATGAGTATTTGGCTTTGGGAACGCAACCCGGGGGTACGTTGCAGACGGATAACGTGGTATTGCGAGTAAGCCCAGAGGGTACGGTTAAAGACACGATTTTACTTAACGCAGGAACCTTTCAACCGGGAATGATCGATCTTGACATTGAAGGTAATATATTAATAATGCCAAATGGGACTCATTCAATTTATAAATTTAGTCGTTATTCATTTGAGCTAATTGAAAGAAAATATTTAGGAGCCACGCAGTTAAATGAGGGACTTGCCGTAGATAAATATACAGGCAATGTTTTCCTGGCCGATGAGGATAATATTAGAAAGTATGACAAAGATTTTAATTTATTGGCGACGTACCCATACCAGACTTTCCCTAATGAAGTGGGCGGGAAAAATATAGAAGGAATGGTTGTGGACGTTGACGGTTCGGTAATCATTGCAGCAGATTGCTTTCTACATGGGGGGACAGTGAACGGGAATGCACTGTTTTTCTTTGATTTTGAAGGAACTGTTAATAAGCGGTTGTATATTGATTTTAAGCGTGGCTATAACAACCAATCGGAGCCCATGCTTATAAATAGTAACGCTACGGGGGTGATCGTGAACAGCAACTACGATCATGTTATCCGATACAGGTCGGCGACAACGATACCGGCAACTGTCATTGCGGAATGGGGTAACTCTTTGGTTAATAACACGTATTTACAAATAAAAATTGAGTGAATCTGTAATTAAAAAAATCAAATGAATGCAAGTGGAACAAATAAAAGAAGGTGTGGAAGTGGCCATAAAGACAGGCAATTGGGCGCAAAGGAATCCACTTGCTTTAGCTTTTATGATTATGATTATTTCCGTGTTCGTCACATGGAAAACAATGGATAGTAGAAACGAGGATAAGGATGTAATCATAAAGAGGCAGCAAGAGGAAATTGCTGCATTAAAGCGAGAGATGAAAGA
>DATCKK010000120.1:0-2396 GCA_036562325.1 Cytophagaceae bacterium
GTATTTACCCATGATCTAGTTGCGTCAAAACTAGTAGTATCTGAATAGTTTTGTTTCGAGGCGTCTAAGTTGTGAAGCTTTGCCCTATACGCCGATAACATAGCCGCCGTATCCGCCATATTTAGGAATGGAGGGGTCACCCATTGACCTTTACCGTCAACCCCAACTATTGCTACTTGCCCCTGTGATCCGGCTTGTATTTGCTTCCATTTCAGCAACACGGTTTGTGCATTTGCACCAAACGAAAATAAAAGAGCGAAAAGAAAAATTAAACGTTTCATAGTTTGTTAGTAAATAAGAAAATGTGATCTGTTGATTCTATGTTTATTGAAAAAGTTAAAGTGTTTCCTGTAATCGAATAATCAGACGGTGATAAAAACCCAGCATTAAGCATAACTACTACGTTACCATGTGGCACGCTAGGTAATACATATACCTGAGATGTACTCCCTGTCGAATGAAAGAACTCATCCACAGGAAGCGATACCGAGTTGCCACCAGATATGCTCAATGTCCCGGAATTATACGATAGGGTTTGGTTATCCATATCGGTAAAACTACCAGATAGCCAAGCCCCACCGTCACTCTTTGTAACAGATATTGTTTTAGTGGTAGTACCTGTAACTGTCAAAGACCCCTGATATGACTTGTACAGCGAATCAGTATAATATTTAGTACTTAACCATGCGGTACGCATTGTGTCACTATCTACCCATACTGGTCGACCCTTTGAAAATGTACCCATTTCGGTATCGAGCCAAGCGCGAACCTTAATACCAACGTTGCTTGCGCCTACTTTCTGCTCCTGTCCCAAACAGGGCAATGGAAAAAACAATATGTATATAATCCATCTCACCAGTATATAACCCTAATTAATGTACTTAAATCAATGCTGTTATCAATAGTTATCTGATTATCTATATACGAATACTCACTAGGGATTAATGTAATAGACCCAACATCCACAGTAAGTATAAAGTTTATATTTGTAGGCAGCGTTACAATATTCCCTGTTGCTGTTCCTATCCACACGAAAGGATATGTAAACCCACCAGGACTGCCCCCACCTCCCCCGAATCCTGCCTTTGTGTTATAAAGTATATTTAACCGCTCCCCAGCAAATAACCCATCAGGGAAATAAAGCATCCAATTTGGTTGCTGAAAAAAATCAGATTCGTTAAAACCGTTCCTGTCAACATTCAGTATCTCAGCCCCTTCCAATACAGGATCATATATAGTATTAGTATTAGCCGACACGGTCAATACTGTTGATTTAGTTACCGGTATTTCTGCTGTTATTGAATCAATATAGTTTATAATAAAGCTGTCTTTATTAGAAATAATTTTGACCCAGCTGTACCCATCGAACAAATAGATGCTAGAATCTTCATTGTGAAAAAAAACCAACCCCTTTGCAGGATTGCTCACATCGTGATAATCCCCTGCTGGCAGCTTAACCCCCTTTTTATCTCCGCCTATATCCAAATAAGCAGATGGGTGAGGTTGATTGTATTCACCTTTCCCAACGGCAAGACTATTCCAGATTCTTACTGTTGGAGTTTTAAAATCCACGGTAGTTTGTGCTACCACAGAAAAAGGAATAAGCAATATGACTAGTATTTTTACCATAAACCCATAGGGCATTTTTCTTCTTTAACGAGGGATTTTTCATTTACTGGACAAAAACACTTCCTACAGTAGTATCCTGGCATGTTCTCCGCTTTCCTTTGAATTATCTTTAAAATTCTCGTTTCTTTTGAGTATTCGCAGTTGGCACACTTAGATAGACGATCTAAGCTCATCTTCTTTTCTTCTTCGGTAACTTCAAATAACCCGAGCGATTTTCCCCATCCTTTTATAATACTATTCATACAATCCAGTTAAAATACCACCCATCCTTAACCCGCCCTTTACATCCGGGAATAATGGGTATTCGTTTTTTTTGCATTTAATCCAATCCCGCATATTTCTAACCAATGTGCCTATTCTACCTTGTACGATAGAATCCATTTTATATCTAATGTCATCTCTGTTTCCCGTTACCACTTTGTCCGTTTGCGTAAATCCAAAAGGGTTATGCTTTTGTTGCCCTTGTGCTGTATGCCTTAGCCAGCTAGGGATTGTTACACTAGCATCAACAGCCTCTGCAACAATCCTCCATAGATACCTATGCCATAATAAACGATAAGGCTCATAAGTGATTAACTCCACGGAATTGTAGATTGCCCCTATCTTAACCTCACTTAAAGCTCCCACCCCAAGAGCTCCCAAGTATTCATTCACCTTTGTTAAAACATCAGATTTATTAGTTTCAGTTACTACAACGTTTTTCTGTCTTAGGAAGTCTTCATACATCCTCTCGCCCAATACCGGTACAATGTATTTTTCTTCCGCAA
>DATCKK010000124.1:0-9646 GCA_036562325.1 Cytophagaceae bacterium
GTAATGAGGCAACCGCTGGAAGAAAGAAAAGTAAGTATCAGCAGAGCAAAAATTTCCGTGGATTTTCCGGCCAATTTTATGCTGATAGCAAGCATGAATCCATGCCCTTGCGGATTTTACAATCACCCTGAAAAAGAATGTGTTTGCGGGCCGGGAGTTGTTCAACGGTATTTAAATAAAGTCAGTGGCCCTCTTCTGGACCGGATCGATTTACATGTGGAGGTTACCCCGGTTTCTTTCGATGAAATGACGGCTAACCGAAAAACCGAGACTAGTGCCCAGATCCGGGAAAGAGTTATCAAAGCCAGGGAAATTCAATCTCAAAGATTTAAAGGAACCAATACTATTTTTTCCAATGCCATGATGCCACCCCAAATGGTAAAAGAAATTTGCGTCATCAATGATGCAGGAAAAAATCTGCTTAAAACAGCTATGGAAAAATTAGGACTATCTGCCAGAGCTTATGACCGAATTTTAAAAGTTTCACGTACCATTGCTGACCTGGCTGGAAGTGAAAGTATTAAAATTGAGCATCTTGCCGAAGCTATTCAATATAGAAGCCTTGACAGAGACGGCTGGGCTAGCTAAAACAACCTTTTCCTTTAAAAATCAGTAGAATAGTTTGTCATAGGCCATGTCATTTTTTCCCAAAAATGGCATGGTTTTTATAGATATTTTAGGTATATTAGCAAGTAAACGAGAGATTATGACAAAAATTTTACATTCTATATTGACAATTTTCTTATTGGCAATAATTATACAGGCTGAAGTTTTTGCAGTCTCTGATACTATTTATATTAAGGACAATAAATTCAATGTAAATAATACAGGCAATACCACCCTTACCATTCAGGAAGGTAAGGATGTAGTTTTTAAGTGGGTGAATGGCTCTCACAACATAGTTTCTACTAATCCCAGAGCAGCATGGGTAACATTTAATATTAACTCTAACTCAACTACAAAGATACTTAGCGGCTTAGCTGCCGGGACCTATACATTCAAATGTGGCATTCATTCAAATATGACTGGCACCATTACAGTTGTTCCAGGTAATGCTAATCAAAGGCCAACAAACAGTCAAGGCAAATATGAACTGACTATTGTACCGGATTATTATGATAATCAAATCGTTTTCAACTTGAATTCCGGTGGGCAAAGTTTAAGGGGTATTAAGGTATTTGACATTATTGGAAAAGAAGTGGCTTTTATTGATTTAATGGACAAAACAGGCGTTGCTTCTTACACCGTTAATTTTTCGCATCTTAAGCCAGGCATCTATCTTTGCAGCATATACTCTGACAAAGGAATTCTGGAAACCAGGCGAATTATTTGGAATTAATAAATTAATCCAATCATAAAATAAAAGAGATGACTTATAATAAGCCATCTCTTTTATTTTATAAAGCTCCTGAAAAATGGCTATTGATCATATTTATACAATTAAATGGAATGCAGTCTCCATATATATAAGATTTTTACTATTTTCGCCTGCTTAAAGGTTTATTCTTATTCAGATAAACTTTTTTCGTAATTTTTAACGTTTCAAAATTTGTATGACAAATTACAACAGGATTAACAACATTACCGGGTGGATTGTCTTTATTATTGCCACGACTGTTTATACTATCACCGTTGAAAGAACAGCTAGTTATTGGGATTGTGGAGAGTTCATTGCTACCTCTTATAAATTGATGATTCCACACCCTCCGGGAGCTCCCTTGTTTTTACTGATCGGGCGATTATTCTCCCTGCTTTCTTTTGGAGATACAACCCAGGTAGCTTACTGGGTAAATATGGTTTCCGTTTTGTCCAGCGCATTCACCATTCTGTTCCTGTTCTGGACGATTACCTTGTTAGCCAAAAAGCTTGTTAAATTTGAAAATCAGCCTTCCCTTGGCCAAACCATCGCTATCATGGGAAGCGGAGTTATCGGAGCATTAGCTTTTACATTTTCAGACTCTTTCTGGTTTTCAGCCGAAGAGGCAGAAGTATACGCCATGTCCTCCTTCTTCACAGCCTTTGTATTTTGGGCCATTTTAAAATGGGAATCAAAAGCAGATGAACCCGACTCAGACAGATGGTTGATACTAATTGCTTATATGGTCGGATTGTCCATCGGGGTTCACTTACTAAACCTTGTAGCCCTTCCTGCCCTTGGCTTTGTTTATTACTTCAAAAAACACAAACCTACTCCAACCGGTATATTTCTTACTTTTGTATTAAGTGCTGTAGCTATAGGTGTAGTAATGGTTGGTGTTATTACCGGACTTCCTTCATTCGCCGCAAAATTTGAAATCTTCTTTGTCAATAGCCTTGGACTTCCATTCAATTCCGGAATTATCTTCTTTACTCTACTTGTAATTGGCTTACTGGTATATGGAATTATTTATTCCATCAAGAAGCAAAAAGTAATGATGAACACTTTAGTGCTTGCCTTTACCTTTATTCTTATTGGCTACGCTTCTTATGGTGTAATTCTGATCAGATCCAATTATAACCCTCCAATTGACATGAACGATCCGGAGAACGTACTTAGCTTCGTATCTTATTTGAAAAGAGAGCAATATGGAGACCGTCCTCTACTAAAAGGCCCATACTTTACTGCTTACGATCGTGAAGGTTATCCTCAATATAGCAAAGGAGAAGATGTTTATCGCAAAACAGATAAAGGTTATGTGGTATATGACCAGAAAACCAAAGTTGAGTTTCACCCTAAAGATGAGACTTTATTCCCAAGAGCCTATAGCAATCAATCTCATCACGTAGAAGCTTATAGAAGATGGATGAACCTTCCTGATCCAAAGAAGCCTACTATGGGGGACAACCTTGGCTTCCTTTTCAACTACCAAATTGGACACATGTACATGCGGTATTTTATGTGGAATTTTGCCGGAAGAGAAAGTGATGTGCAGGATGCAGACTGGCTAAGCCCCAAGCAATGGTTTGATAAAGACATACCTGAATTGATTAAAGAGAACAAAGCGCGAAATAACTACTTCATGCTTCCTTTAATTGCAGGTATATTAGGAATGATATTCCATTTGAACCGCCACAAAAAAGATTTTATTATAGTTGGTTTACTGTTCTTCTTTACAGGGTTGGCAATAATTTTATACCTCAACCAGCCTCCGATAGAGCCAAGAGAACGAGATTACACATTCGTAGGTTCTTTCTACGCATTTTGTATCTGGGTAGGCCTTGCAGTTATGTTCCTTGACGATCTTTTGAAAAAGATAATCTCTAGTAATGTAGCTCGCCCTGTTATTGCAACAGCCGTACTTCTTGTAGTGCCAGGTATTATGATGGCCGAAGGCTGGGATGATCATGACCGTTCTGACAGATACTTATCAGTAGATTCTGCCAAAAACCTGCTAAACTCCTGTGCTCCAAATGCTATTCTGTTTACAGGTGGAGACAACGACACCTATCCACTTTGGTATGTTCAGGAAGTTGAAGGTTTTAGAACTGATGTAAGAGTATGTAACCTGAGTCTTCTCAATACCGACTGGTACATTCAGCAAATGAAACGGAAGGCGTATGAATCACAGCCATTACCAATTTCACTGGAGGACGAACACTTCCTTCAGGGAACCAATGATGTGGTATACTTCCTGGAAAACCCTAAATATGCAGGGGGAATAAATTTACCGGCATACATTAAAGCTATCAAAGAAAAGAGTCCTGTGGTTCATACCAGAACAGGTAGTGGAGATGTGCTTCCTATATATCCTTCCAAAACCTTTATCCTTCCTGTTGATAAAGAAAAGGTGGCCAGTATGAATATAGTACCTGAAGACCTTAAGCCACTAATTCTGGATAAAATTCAGTGGAACATTAATTCCAATTATCTGGATAAAAAGTCTCTTATCATTCTGGATATGCTGGTAACTAACAATTGGGAAAGGCCAATTTACTTCTCTACTACACTCTCCAGATCAGATTACATGAATCTGAAAGAGTATACACAATTAGAGGGACTTGCTTTCCGATTACTACCTGTTAAAATTCCTAACGCATCTCAGGGTTGGGTAAATACTGATATCATGTATGAAAACATGATGAATAAGTTTTATTACAGAGAACTTGACAACCCTAATGTATACTATGACGAGAATGCGCTTAGGTTCCCTGCTAATTATCGAAACCAGTTCCAGACATTGGCTGCTCAACTTTACAATGAAGGGAAAAAAGATAAAGCTAAAGAAGTACTTAACTTCTGTTTAAATAAAATACCTGATCATACTATACCTTATGATTATAATATTCCATCCTTTATACCTGTTCTGTTTAAAGTAGGAGAAGATAAGAAAGCAATGGAAATTGCTTCTCTGATGGGAACAAGAGCAAAAGAGATGCTTGAATATTATAAGAAAAAGAAAGTTAACTTCGGTAGTCTGGAGTATCAAATCAACCTTTCAATTTTAGATCAAATTTCAAGAGCTCTAAAAGAGCAAGGTGAAAATGAAGAAGCTGCAAAGTATGAAGAATGGCTAATGCAATACTATTCAGGCTCCTGATGATGATTATTATCATTTTGTAAAAGAAATTGAATAAATAATTTCGCTTAGACTAAAAAAAACAATCAATATGGATATATTGAATAATAATCTACTCAAAGAGGAGGAGATCAAAAGGCTTCAAGATGAATTTAACAACGCCAAGCCATACAGGCACCTGGTTATAGACAACTTTTTAAATAAGGAATTTGCTGATTCGTTGTACCAGAACTTTCCGGAATATGACAAGTTGAATAAACATTATAAGGGCTATAATGAGTTTAAAGCGGAAGGTTCCAACTTTGAAGCATTTCATCCTGACTTTTTAAAACTTAAAAACCAACTAAGCTCAAAAAGCTTTTACCAATGGTTAAGCACCATTACGGGTATAGAAGATGTTTTTATAACCGATGATAAATTAGGTGCAGGGCTTCATCAGGGGCAAAATGGAAGTTTCCTGGATATTCATATTGACTTTAATATCCACCCGAACCTTAATGTTCACAGAAGGTTAAATATGCTTATTTATCTTCAGCAAAACTGGAAGCCTGAGTACAATGGCTCTCTGGAGTTATGGAACAAAGACATGACTTCCTGTGAGAAATATGTAAGCCCTGAATTTAACCGATGTGTCGTATTTGAAACCAGTGAAATTTCTTACCATGGATATACTAAAAAACTAAATCTGCCGGAAGGAGTTTCCAGAAAATCATTCTATGCCTACTTCTATACCAATACAAGAGAAGATGCTGTAGGATATCATGACACTGTTTTCAAAGCTACTCCACATGATTCTACACTTAAAAAAGTAGGCACTTCCGTAAAAGAAAGTGTTAAAAACTTCACTAAAGCCCAACTTAAAAAAATAGGCATAAAGCTATAATTATAGCTTTCAATCAGCTAAAGTTAAGGAGATTGGATTTTCCAGGCAATTTCCTTAACTTTAGTTATATTCTGAACAGGAAATATTCGAAACCTCCCGTTCAGAAATAATTTTGAAAGCGAAACTACCTCTGATATTTCTCAGTTTACTGCTCTCCTCCTGTTATTTTCAACAGAAGCTGGCCAATCATAATCTTGCCTCTAACTTTCACCCCCGGTCAGTAGTTGTGCATGCCGCCCTTAATCACTGTAATAACCAAAGTAGTCTCCTCCTTTCTTTTTCCAGTCACGGCAAGAACAAACCAGTTTATGAGTTTCTAAAACAATATAATCTTAGTTTCTTTACAGTTCATAGCTATAACTCCGGTACAACCTCAATAGCAGCCCCTTTATCTATCCAGGACTCAGGTAGTACAGAAAACAACATCTGGATTAAAGCCAACTTACCGCCATTACACCCTGAGGATAATATACTGGTAATTGAAATGGAAGAAACCTCAGGCAAGGGAGTAGAAATAAGAGATTTTTCTATTCCTAAAATACTTTCTGGTAAAATAGCTTTATATGAGAAAGAATATAACGCCCCTGTCCTTACCAACTACCTGTTGACCTCTAAAACATATTCCCTCCAATCCTTTTGTCAAGAGTCCGATTCTCACAAAGCCATCTTTTACAAACCCAATGACCTTCCTGCATTACCACCTATGATTACCTCCCAAACACATCCAACACTTGTACCCGACTCAACCTTTATACTCAAGAAAAACACCATGTTTTCATTTACCAGGGAAGGCTTCATTAAAATATATTCTGAAAACTCCGATAGCCTTTGGTTTTTAGTTAAAAACAAAAATTATCCTAAAATTTCATCGGTAGAAGAAATGATAGAACCTTTAATCTATATTACTTCTGATACAGAGTATCAAAAGATGTATTCTCATCCTAATCTAAAAGTTGCCCTGGATAGTTTTTGGTTAAGTATAGGTGGTAATAAAGAGTATACAAGAAAACTGATACGTTCCTATTATGAGCGGGTGGAGTTTGCCAACGCTTCTTTTACTACTTTTAAGGAGGGATGGAAAACAGATAAAGGAATGATATACCTCCTATTTGGAAGCCCGGATGAAGTATTTAAATACAATACCAGAGAAGAATGGATTTATAATTTTGACCCCAAATCTCCGATAGTATTTATTTTTAAAAGCTCCGAACATTCTCCCTCTTATGGATTTACGGAACTGGACAGGAGGCCTGAATACAAGGGAATATGGCTGCAAACAGTGGAAAAAATACGGAATGGCTCTATAGTGAAATAAAAAACCTATATTTGTTATATTAGAAACACTACTATGAAATTTGACAAGCAGGATAAATCTGCAGAATTAATTTTTGGCATCCGCCCTGTAATAGAAGCGATCAAAGCAGGTAAAGAGGTAGATAAAATTTTATTACAAAAGGATCTTCACGGACCACTATTCAATGAACTAACATTAGTTGCACAGCAACACAAAGTACCCACGACAAGAGTGCCTGTGGAGAAGCTAAACTCTTATACCCGGAAAAATCATCAGGGAGTGGTGGCTTTTATTTCTGCTGTTATATATGCATCTCTGGATAATATTATTTCTCAAACATATCAGTCAGGTAAAACACCGTCGCTCCTGATTCTTGATAGAATAACGGACGTCAGAAACTTTGGAGCTATCGCACGAACAGCAGAATGCTTAGGAGTAAATGCTTTGATAATACCAAGCAGAGGAAGCGCACAGGTTAACAGCGATGCTGTTAAAACTTCTGCCGGTGCATTGAACTATATTCCCATTTGTCGAGAAGACAATCTGAAGAATACTATCGCTTATCTGAAAGAAAACGGATTTAAAATAATAGCTTGTACGGAAAAAACAGACAAACTAATTTATGATGCTGACTTTACCGGGCCTTCTGCTATTATTATGGGCTCTGAGGAAAACGGTATATCGCCTGAATATTTGAAACGGTCAGATGAAGCAGTAAAAATTCCTATGTCTGGAAAAATAGAGTCTTTAAATGTTTCTGTTGCTACAGGTATGATATTATCAGAAATGGTTAGACAAAGGATAAAAATAAAATAAAAAATATAGTATTGCCTGAATCCGGGATTTAATTGATAGATTATATTACCCCAATTCAGGCAACTATTCTTTATACATACTTCTTATCTTTCTTTGAGCTTACATCCGCAACAAACTCTTTTACCCTTTGCTCATTTTCTTTTCTACAAACCATTAGTACATTGTCATACTCTGCAACTATATAGCCATCCAGGCCTTCAAGTACTACTAACTTATCTTTAGGTGTTTTGATTATACAGTTGGTCGTATCATACAACAAAGTATTCCCGTCTATCACATTACCTTGTTCATTCTTTTCCTGAATTTCATACAACGACTTCCATGTACCCAGGTCAGACCAGCCGAAGTCACTAAGCAAAACATATACATTTTCTGCTTTCTCCATAATACCATAATCTATTGAAATATTACGGCAGTGTGAATAAGCTTTAGTGATAAACGGATATTCCTTGTCGGACCAATAACTTTTTTTACCTTCTTCAAACGTTTCTGCCATATCAGGAAGAAACTGTTTTATGCTATTAATAATGGTATTAACATTCCAGATAAAAATACCAGCGTTCCATAAAAAATCCCCGCTCTCTATAAACTTCTGTGCAAGCTCCAATACCGGCTTTTCTGTAAATGTTTTTACCTTCTTAAGTTTGGTTTTGTCATCTTCGATAAACTGAATATAGCCATAACCGGTATCTGGCCTGTTAGGCTTTATTCCAAGTGTAATCAGCTTTTCCGTATTTTCAGCTTCCTGCAATGCAGTAAGCACCTTTTCCTGATATTCCTGCAAATTCAAAATCACATGATCAGAAGGAGCAACAATCATACTTGCCTTACTATTCCTTTCTCTGATCTTATAACTTGCATAAGCAACACAAGGGGCAGTATTTCTTCCAATTGGTTCGGCCAATATCTGATCATCCGAAAGATATGGTAATTGCTCTTTTACCAGATCTACATAATCTTTATTAGTAACAATAAAAATATTTTCCTTTGGACAGATAGAAAAAAATCTTTCTGCTGTTTGTTGCAATAAAGTTTTGCCGGTTCCTAATACATCATGGAATTGTTTTGGAAAATGCTGACGGCTGAAAGGCCAGAAACGACTTCCTATACCGCCTGCCATTATTACTGCATAATAATTTGGATTCATTAGACTAGTCCTTCTTTAAGTAAATCGTGTATGTGAATAAAACCAACAACTTTATTGTCTTTTAACACCACCAGTTGAGAGATGTTTTTTTCCTGCATAATATTAACAGCCCTTACAGCATACTCATCCGCATCAATCGTCTTAGGGTGTGAAGACATAATATCCGCTGCTTTAAGCTCTGATATGGAATCAAAGTTAGTTAACATCCTCCTTAAATCTCCATCCGTAATAACCCCTACAAGCTTATCCTGATTATCTACAACAGCGGTAGCTCCTAACCTTTTAGATGTCATTTCAATTATGACTTCACGAATAGTCGCATCTTTTTTTACCAAAGGTAAACTATGGTTAGGATATATATCCGAAACTTTCAGGTATAACTTTTTCCCTAAAGAACCACCCGGATGTAAAAGTGCAAAATCCTCACTGCTAAAATTCCTTGACTCCAAAAGGCAAATAGCAAGAGCATCTCCTAAAGCTAATGCAGCCGTAGTACTGGTAGTAGGAGCAAGATTATTCGGACAAGCTTCTTTGTCTATGGTAGCATTAAGTACATAGTCCGATTGTTTGGCAAGATAGGAATCTACATTACATACAAGGCCTATTAATTTTGACCCTGTACGTTTTAATAAAGGGACAAGTACTTTTATTTCTGGAGTATTACCGCTTTTGGAGATACAGATGACAATATCATCTTTCTGGATCATTCCCAGGTCTCCATGAATAGCATCTGCTGCATGCATAAACAAAGCAGGAGTCCCGGTGGAGTTAAGTGTAGCAACTATCTTATTTCCAATAATTGCACTTTTACCTATACCAGTTACAACTACTCTGCCTTTGCCCTTTAAAATTTCTTCAACACAACCCTCAAAATCATCACCAATAAGGTCTGCAATTTTTTTTATTGCATCAGCCTCATTTAGTAAGACATTTTTTGCAATTGTTTTAATATTTTTTACTAATTTCAAGGTATGCAAAATTGTTACTAATTAGTATAACAAATATAAAAG
>DATCKK010000127.1:0-6608 GCA_036562325.1 Cytophagaceae bacterium
ACTTTCAGGAATACGAAAAAAAATGGCAAAAATACTGGGAAGAAAAACAGGTATTTAAAGTTGAAATAGACAAAAGCAAGCCTAAGTTCTACGCGTTGGATATGTTTCCCTACCCTTCCGGAGCCGGCTTACACGTTGGCCATCCGTTGGGCTATATTGCTTCTGATATTGTTGCCAGGTATAAACGAATAAAAGGTTTCAATGTACTGCACCCTATGGGCTTTGATTCCTTTGGCCTTCCTGCAGAACAGTATGCCATCCAAACCGGCCAACATCCTGCAATCACGACTGAAAAAAACATTAACAGGTATAAAGAACAATTAAGAAACCTGGGATTTTCCTTTGACTGGAGCCGGGAGATCAGAACCAGCAACCCCGATTATTATCGCTGGACACAATGGATCTTCCTTCAGTTGTTCAAAAGCTGGTACAACAATGATACCGACAGAGCTGAACCTATTACCGAACTGATAAAACGCTTCAATAACGAGGGCAACATAAACATAAATGCCGCTTGCGACGAAGACACTCCTATGTTTACCGCCAAAGACTGGAAAGAGATGTCTGAGAGAGAGCAGCAGGAAATCCTTGCTAAATATCGATTAACCTACCTGGCCGATACAATGGTTAACTGGTGCCCTGCTTTGGGTACTGTACTGGCCAATGACGAGGTAAAAGACGGTGTTTCAGAACGAGGAGGCCATCCTGTGATTCGTAAAAAAATGAGTCAGTGGAGCATGCGAATCACTGCTTATGCAGAACGACTATTAAAAGGATTGGATACCCTGGACTGGCCGGAACCAATGAAAGAAATGCAGCGCAACTGGATTGGTAAATCAATGGGAGCCGAGCTACTTTTCCAGGTAGAAGGACTGGATGTCGATATTAAAGTATTTACCACACGGGTAGATACTACCTTTGGTGTTACTTATCTGGCTTTGGCACCGGAACACCCATTGGTGGAGCAGCTGGCTACTCCTGAATTAAAAGAGCAGGTAAATCAATATGTAGAAACAGCCAAAAACAGATCGGAAAGAGATCGTATGAGTGATGTAAAAACCATCTCCGGACAGTTTACTGGTAGTTATGCGATCAATCCTTTCAACAATGAGCGAATTCCTATCTGGATCGCCGATTATGTATTGGCTGGCTATGGTACCGGGGCGGTAATGGCCGTACCTTCTTCCGACACCAGAGACTATGCTTTTGCCAAGCATTTCAATCTTCCAATTATTCCGGTTCAGGAAGGAGAACATACCGATATCAGCAAAGAAGACTTTGACCCTAAAGCCGGGACCATGATCAACTCGGACTTCCTGAATGGTCTGACTGTGAAAGAAGCTATTCAGAAAGCCATTGAGTTTGTCGAAAAGAAAGGAATAGGAAAAGGAAAGGTTAATTATAAAATGCGCGACGCTATCTTCAGCAGACAGCGTTATTGGGGAGAACCTATTCCTATTTATTACAAAGATGGTATTCCATACGCTTTTGATGAAAAGGATCTTCCTTTGGTACTTCCTGAGATTGATGAATACAAACCTACAGAGACAGGAGAACCTCCATTAGGAAGGGCTAAAAACTTCAAAACGAAAGACGGATATCCGATTGAACTTAACACCATGCCGGGCTGGGCCGGTTCAAGCTGGTACTTCTTACGTTACATGGATCCACAAAACAAGGAAAGATTTGTAAGTAAAGAAGCGGAAAGCTATTGGAACGAAGTGGACCTATACATTGGAGGAGCCGAACATGCCACAGGACACTTGTTATATTCAAGGTTCTGGAATAAGTTTTTATATGACATTGGCTATGTAAGCAGTGAAGAGCCTTTCAAAAAACTGATTAACCAGGGCATGATCCAGGGCCGTTCTAATTTTGCTTATAGAGTTACCGGCACCAATAAATTTGTCTCTTACAATTTAAGAAAGCAATACGACACTACACCTATCCATGTAGATGTAAACATGGTGTATAACGACGTATTAGACATTGAAGCTTTCAAAGCTTGGAGGGACGACCTGAAGGATGCTGAATTCATTTTGGAGGATGGTAAATACATCTGCGGAAGTGAAGTAGAAAAGATGTCCAAGTCCAAGTTCAATGTAGTGAATCCGGACGACATCGTTGAAAAGTATGGTGCAGACACTTTACGTCTTTATGAAATGTTCCTTGGGCCTTTGGAGCAATTCAAACCATGGAATACCAACGGAATTGAAGGGGTACATAAGTTCCTTAAAAAGCTTTGGAAATTATTCCATGATGATGCAGGGAACCTTAATCTAAGTGATGCAGAACCTTCTAAAGAAGAGTTAAAGATTCTACATAAAACCATTAAAAAGGTAGAAGAAGATATCGAACGATATTCGTTCAACACTTCTGTAAGCACGTTCATGATCTGTGTAAATGAATTAAGCGCATTGAAGTGCAACAATAGAAGTATTCTGACAGATCTTACTATTATATTGTCTCCTTATGCACCTTATATTGCTGAAGAATTATGGTCATTATTGGGGCATGGTACAAGCATCATTCACGCTTCTTTCCCTCAATGGAAGGAAGAATATATTACCGAAGACTCCTTCGAGTATCCTGTTTCTGTTAATGGTAAAATGAGAGCAAAAATAAGTTTACCTCTTACTTTATCGAAAGAAGAAATTGAAAAAAGAGTACTAGAATCTGATTCGGTTCAAAAATGGCTGGATGGCAAAGATCCTAAGAAAGTGATTGTAGTACCCAATAAGATTGTAAACCTGGTAGTATAAAAGAACAATTATCATCAGTTAATACAGAAAAAAGAGAGGTTAAAAACCTCTCTTTTTTAGTTAATAATTAAAACAAATCCTATCTAAAATATTGCCTACACCTTAAAAGACTTTCAACATTAATACTTTCCGAGTTCATGCTGTTGCTTCTTAGTTAAGCCTTTTACTACAAGATCATACGAATGATCTATCCATTGATAAACCAGCTTATCTGATATACTCCCATCCATCACTATCGTATTCCAATGTTTTTTATTCATATGATATCCGGGAAGCACAGCATTGTATCGCTCTCTCAGCATTACAGCCTCTTCCGGGTCACATTTCAGATTGATGCTTTCAAACACATCAACATCCGTTAAAGCGAACATTTTGTTCATCACTTTAAAAACCAGTGTATTCTCATCAAATGGAAATTCTTCTGTTACTCCTTTTTTGCTTAAACAGTAGTTTCTGAAGTCTTCGATGTTCATGATACAGGCTTTTGAAAGTTATTGACAGATATATTTATAGTTTAAAATGAAAAAGGGCCAGTCACGGCCCCACTTCCAAGAAAAATAAACAAGCAAGATTTTAAATATGTCTTATTATTAACACAATCACTCCCACCAAAAACATAATAATCGCTAAACGATTGATGCCATGCATCACTTTAATATTAAAGTTTTTGGGACGGTTTGGATCCTTTTTTCTAAAAAAGTATCCAAACACTTCTTTTACAGCTAAAAACTGTTTTAATTTCATGCTCTATTCCTCAATGTTTACAGGATCTGTCCACTTACCATCTTCTCTGATCAGTTCAATCAATTCATCAACAGCATTTTCAGAAGGAACAGATCTTTTCACTACGTTTTGCCCTCTGTAAAGAGCTATTTTACCTTTTCCAACACCGACATACCCATAATCGGCATCGGCCATTTCACCCGGGCCATTTACAATACAACCCATTATTCCGATTTTTATCCCTTTCAGGTGGTCAGTTCTTTTGCGTATCATGGCAGTGGTTTCCTGCAAATCAAATAATGTTCTGCCACAGGAAGGACATGAGATGTATTCCGTTTTGGACATCCTTGTTCTTGCCGCCTGCAGAATACCGAAAGAAGTGTTATTAAAGCATTTGACTAACTTTAAATACTCTTCTTTATCTACCGCATTGGTTAATTCCGAACTAATCCAAACACCATCTCCTAAGCCGTCAATTAGCAATCCACCCATATCTGTAGCAGCATATAGCTGAAGTTGCTCTTCATTCATGTCCGGATATTTTCTTAATATGATAACAGGAGATTCAATTCCTTTCTCCAACAATTCAAAAAAGGCTCTCCTTTGTTCTGGCATAGCATGCAGGTTATAGGTATCCAGAACGATCACAACAGATTTATCTTCTTTTAACTGAGTTAACAATGCATCATTCAACTCCTCCAATTCAAGCTTGAGGAAATTCATGTCAGCATGTCTTTTTCCGGAAGCTGTATAATCTGCTACTCTCATTAAAGGGTAAACAGAGGCAGTCTCAGCATGGTTAACCCATTGCTCATAATCCAAAATTTCTTTCAGCCCGTTAGGTAACATGAAAGGGATTTTGTTTCGGCCTGTATACACATAATCGGCCCCCAGGTCATTCATATTCCACTTATCCAGCAAAGGAAGGTAATAGTGGCCTATGGCTTTCAGGTCTTCGAGTTGTATATCAGAAACTTTATTTAAATCGGCGATAACTCTTGGTACATTGCCTCCACCAATATTAAGTACTTCTATTGTTTGTCTTCTTGAATATTGGAATGGATTTACAGGACTTGTAGCTATTGGCTTAATGGATTTATGTCCTGCACGTTTGGTATACCTATCTACCAACATTTTAGCTACAGGAGCTTCAAACTCCGGCTCTTCGGTTAGTGATACCCGGATAGTATCTCCCAACCCGTCTTCCAGTAAGGTACCGATTCCCACCGCAGACTTTATTCTTCCATCCTCTCCTTCACCAGCTTCGGTAACTCCAAGATGTAATGGATAAGGCTTCAGATTCTCCTCTTTTAACTTCTGTACCAATAAGCGGTAAGCCTGTACCATTACCTGAGTATTGCTGGCTTTCATCGAAAGCACAATGTCATAATAGTTTAAATCTTCGCAGATTCGAACAAACTCCAACGCAGACTCTACCATGCCAAGCGGAGTATCTCCATATCGGCTCAAAATTCTATCAGACAAAGATCCGTGATTCGTACCGATACGCATAGCGGTACCATACTCTTTGCAAATCTTCACTAACGGCACAAAGCGTTCCCTTATTCTTTCAAGTTCTGCCTGATAAGTACTATCGGTATATTCTATTACTTCAAAACGTTTCTTATCTGCATAATTTCCCGGATTTATTCGTACCTTTTCCACTATTCGGGCAGCCACTTCTGCTGCATTCGGCGTAAAATGAATATCCGCTATCAGTGGAACATTAAAGCCTTTTCTTTTTAATCCTTCCTTGATATTCTCCAGGTTTTTGGCTTCATTGACACTTGGAGCTGTAATGCGTATGTACTCACATCCTGCTTCTATCATTCGTATACATTGCTCTACAGAACCGGAGGTATCCATAGTATCTACAGTAGTCATTGATTGAATACGAATAGGATAATCACCTCCTACCGGCACATCTCCGATTTTAACCACCCTCGTTGCCCGTCTTTTATATTCAGTCAGGCTGTCATTGTATTTATATATTACAGTTTTTTCTTCGGGAACTAACAAATCCATATTTTTTTCCGTTCAGGACTGTAAATATAGTCAAAATTTGTTGCTTATCCCTAGCCCCCTATTTTAATTTTTCCGTTTACTCCTTCTCTCTTAAACCATTTATTAGCATCAATTCCAACGAGTTAAACCCCTTATTTATATTGCTTATTTAGAAACAATCGGGAAGATTATAAGTTTAACATGACAGGTTAATAAAGTTGTTTATTCCTTTCATTCAGACCTAAAAAAATCATTATCGAAAAAATAAATCGGCTGAAAATCAAAGATAAATTTTCAGCCGATTACCCAACGCCTGTTTTACTTTATTAAATATCTCCTAATTGAGGCCTTATCAATATTTCTTCCACATCTGTAGTTTCAGACAAATTAAAAATATCAAAAACCGCCTTGGCAACATCTTCCGGTTTTATAAAACGTTCCGCTGGAAGATCTACTCCCTCCCAGCTGGATGTTAAAGTAGCCCCCGGCAAAACAGCGGTCACTTTAATATTCAATGGCTTCATTTCTTCCCGAAGTACTTTAGTCATACCATACATAGCATATTTGCTTATGCAATAAGAACCACCATTAACATAGGGCATAATACTGGCGGTACTACAAATATTGAAAATATGCCCCTTTTTTCGCCGCATCATACTATCAAGCAGCCCCCTGGTTATATGATAGGCACTATAAAGGTTGGTTTCAATGGTCTTTTCCAATATCCCCGGTTCTTCCTTATGAATTTGGCCCGGCATAAACACGCCCGTATTATTTACCAATACATCTACTTTATCGGTAAGCCCATTCACAAAGCGTACAAATTCCTCTCTATCCTTTTCCTGGGAAAGATCAGATTTCAATGTTTCTACATTCACCAAAGGAAATTTACCCTTTAACTCTTTTTTTAATGCTACCAAATCTTCTTCTTTGCGGGAACAGGTAATCAGGTCAAAATCATTTTGGGCAAATTTTTCCAAAATGGCTTTTCCAATTCCCCGCGAACCTCCTGTGACAACAATCGTATTTCTCATAATCAATAAAAAAGTTAATTTTCAAACTATTAATCCTAAATAAACAGCTAAAAGCAAGGCAAATAACATTATCGCTGCTCGTAAC